>PBXE01000036.1 GCA_002727485.1 Methanobacteriota archaeon
CAAAGTTATCTTAATTCCACGATTGAATTTTTAAGGACAATTTGAGAGTATACTGAGTAGTTGGATAGCTTTCTTATTACGATCAATATTCATGTCTCTAAGCGCTTCTTTTGACAAATCAATGAGTAAGTTTCTCAACCGATTAATGATGTCATATTGGTCCCCGCTCCCGGACTTGAACCGGGGACACCCTGATGTCTGCTGAGAGACGTTTTTTTCCAACTACAGTCAGGTGCTCTACCAACTGAGCTAAGCGAGGTAATCTGTCGCAAAAGCCTCCACTACTTAACCCTCATCAATGATTTCGGATTTGACGTTGTGAAAAAACCCTCAAAATTCGCTGATTTTGCTTGGTTGAAACCTTACCTTAACAAGGGTAGAGGTTTATGACCCATACAGAGGTATTCGAAATGGTAAATTTACTCAAGAAATCGACTGTTTTGAGGTCTCAACAATGGGCGCGGTTAAGTAGGGTAAGAGTAGCCTTTGCAAACGGGATGTGGAATGATGGGGAATAGTGGTGCTTCCAATTCAAATGACGGTGCTCTTGCTGACATGATTAATGGGCTTCGCGAAGAAAGTATCAACAAAGGTGCAACTGCACTTCTAGATGAAGAAGTTGGTTCCTTCGGAGTTCCTAACCCAAGAATCCTAATCGTCGGTTGTGGCGGTTCAGGAAATAATACCCTCAATAGAATTACTCACCTTGGAGTTGAGGGGGCAGTTACTGTTGCAATCAATACCGATAAGCAGCACTTAGACCATACTCGCGCTCTTCAAAAATTACTAGTTGGAAGGCACATTACTCGAGGCCTAGGTGCAGGAGGCGACCCTTCGACCGGACGGAGATGCGCTGAGGCTGGAAGAGAGATGATCAAGCGCATCGTATCTGGCGCTGACTTAGTATTCATTGCCAGTGGACTAGGCGGTGGTTCAGGAACTGGTATTTGTCCTATTGTGGCTGAAGAAGCCAAAGCCGCAGGCGCACTTGTAGTTGGAATTGTAACCACTCCGTTCCATGTTGAAAGACGTCAAAGAATGGCAAGAGCACTCGAAGGACTTGAATCACTTCGTCGAGTTGCTGACGCTGTACTTGTTTTGGATAACAATAGACTTCTACACTATGTGCCTAACTTGCCTCTTGATGAAGCATTTTCAATCATGGACCAATTGGTTGCTGAAATCGTAAAAGGAATTGTAGAAACAATCACTCTACCTTCGCTAATCAATCTCGACTTCGCTGATGTAAGAGCGATTATGGCAAATGGTGGAGTCACTATGATGCTGTATGGAGAATCTGACCGAGGCCCAGAAGAAGTTGTTCATGAAGCACTAAATCATCCTCTATTAGATGTCGATATTTCTGGTGCTACTGGAGTTTTAATCCATGTAACTGGCGGTCAATATATGACTTTAGAAGCCGCATCACAGGTTGTTGACTTACTAACCGCAAGAGTCAGTGAAGATGCCAATGTGATTTGGGGCGCAAGACAGGATGCTGGGTTTGGTGATACCATCAAGGTGATGGCGATAATTACCGGTGTTGGAGGAACAGATTTGCGTACTGGCAGACTAACTCCTGATATTCTTGGGGATGCTCTAAGAATAACCCGCGGCAATAACAACAATACTGGCAATATGGGTTTCCAACGCTTTGATTAGTAACAAAATCTGCGTCAAATTGTATCGCTCAGTATTTAGTAAGCGTAAAATGTAAGATGCTCTAACCGTTTACCATGCGAGGNAAAGCCGTTTTTGCAGTTTTAGTAACTTTATTCNTNATGACTCCTGTTCAAGCAGGAGATGTTTCTGCNCAACAGCAGAGCCAAGATGAAGACCCAAGACAACCAAGTGCTAATAATACAACTCTGTATATTTGGGCTGATGGAATGAATCAATATTGGAGTCATTTCAATTCTTCAGATGATGAGGGAATGGGCGATGATTGTAATGAAAATGGGGAGCCTGATGGTGTAATTTGTGAGCAAAAAGATAACGGTGTTATCGATATTAAACAGAGATTCACTATGGATCCTACATTAGATAAGAGGCTCAGTATGACTGTTGGTGGAGAATTTCGTGGTAATTTCAACATCTACTATGCAGGTGATGCGGATAGTACGAATAATGAGGGACCGTGTCAACCAGGCCAAACACCAAACGATTGCGATTGGTTAAACATTACAATTTACAAAGGCCAATCTAAAATTTATCAACATACGGAAAAATCCTGGCAAGCAGGCAGTTGGAAAAATATTCAATTCTCTTGGTTTGTGGAAGAAGGTAATGAAACCTGGGATGGACTTAATGATAATCCGCTGATTGAAGTTACCATGAAAATTAAAGGAGACTATCAAGATGGTGGATTTTTCGGATTACCATCTGGAGAACCTGCTGAGTTTGCTATTGAACTAGGGGATGGTGGAAGTTTATTGATGCCAATCGATGAAGCATCATGGGATGAATCATTCCAAGAAGGTGGTGAATTAGGTGATTCAGGAGATAGTGAAGACACCCCTGGATTTACTTTGGTTGTAGCATCTGCTGCTATTGCAATGGCTGCATTCATCAATACCAAAAAAGAAGAAACTGAAGAGTGATTAAAGCGCTTCAATAATTGCTTCTACGCTTAGTGCAACTGCTTGTTGCTCTCCAGTTTGAAGATTCTTTAGCATGCATTGTCCTTGTTCTAAGTCTCTTGGACCAATTACCATAGTGGTTGTAGCACCAATTCCATTGGCCCAATTCATCGCTTTACCGATCTTTCTTCCTCTTAGTTCAAGTTCAACTCTCTGACCTTTTGCTCTTAGTTCGCCAACCAAAGGAAGAACTTGACTAACGTCAATATTGAAAGGAATACATGCAATCAAACTCATATCATCAAGTTCTCCTGGCACAACTTCACTACGATTCTCCGCAGCAGCTTGCGCTTCAAGAGCAAGTAATACGCGGTCAAATCCTAATCCAAATCCACAACATGGGTCTAAGTCAGGTAGTCCAAACAGATGTAGCAGTTTGTAAGAACCTCCACCCAAAACTTGGCCTTCCCCGCCCATTGAAGGAACTATTACCTCAAACACCATTCCAGTATAGTAATCAAGTCCTCTTGCAACTGTTAAGTCAACAGCCAGCGAAGGAGGTGCTGGAGCAAGTGCTGCTACTGAATCTAATGTTACTTGTAAATCATCTAAGGCCTCTAAGGATACACCCTCTAGTGAAGAAAGAATCTCTCTTGCCGGTCCAAGGGTTTCTGCCCCACCCTCAAGGTCTGCTAGCGCTCTAAGTGGTGCTGCATTTTGTGCCGCTATTCCATTTGATTCTAGAAGTGCTTCTAAGCCCTTATCATCGCCTTTGTCTAAAAATCTCATAGCGCTGGCAATCGGTGGCTCACTAGCGCCATCAGGAGTCTGGCTTGAGAGTCCAAGTCCGCTAAGAGCATCTTTGAGAATACCAACATGACCGATACGAATTTGCCAGTCTTTGAGTCCACAAGAATCGAGCATTGAAATCGCTAATGCGATTACTTCAGCCTCAGCCAATGGTCCAGATGCTCCAACAAGTTCAACACCATACTGGAAAAATTCTCGATAGCGGCCTTTCTTGAATTCCTCATAGCGATAGCATTGTCCAAAATAAGATAAGCGCAATGGTTTGGTATCATTGCGCATCTCTTCAGCGATCATACGCATTACTGGTGCTGTAAGTTCAGGTCGTAGAGTAAGTGGCCTGCCACCTTTGTCCTCAAAGGCGTATAATTGAGAAATAACGCCTTGGCCCGACTTAGCAGTGAATAATTCAAGCGACTCAAACACAGGTGTTTGAACTCTGTTAAAGCCACTACGTCTAGCGCATTTCTCAAGCAATTGCTCAAACGCTAAACGGCGATTCATCACCTCAGGGGTGAAGTCTCTAGTTCCGCGTGGGCGTTGCACCATGAGTAAATCCACAAGGTGATTGTTCATGACTCCTTCGCTAGTGTTAGAGTTTTGAGAACTATTTACCAACCAACACTCCAAGGGTCATCTTCATCTTTTTCTGATTTAGAATCCCAATCGACTTTTTCATCTGCAATCGCTTTATCATCTTGCTCTTTAGTCTCTTGAATCTCTTGTTCTACAGACTCGCTTTCAACGATTTCTGGCTCGATCTCCTCATCTTTAGGTTCATCTTCTTGTTGCAATAGTTCGAGAAAGTGTTCTGCTTCTTCACCAATATCTTGTCGAACCTCTACCAGTTCAGGAGCAAGCAGCACATCGCTATCGTCTTGCTGAACTTGTACAACCAAATCTTCAACTTGGATTTCTTCTAATTCTTGTTTTGGCTTGAATTGTTCGTTGAATTTTTCGCCGCCCGTTGGTGCATCGAGTTTGGCAAATGCATTGCTAACCACTCCAGAAGGAGGCGGAATTGCTCTTGCGCGCTGTTCTGCTTTTTTCCTTTCAATCAATGCTAATGCCTCTGCTTCTGCTTCCTCTTGTGCCATTTGAGCCTCTACAGCACGCCACATTCTAATTTCCTTGGACTTTTCTTGTCTTTCCTGTTCGACTTCTAACTGTCTTTTACTTGGACGATCATATATTTTCCAAAAAATCCAAACCAGTATCAGCAAAATTGCTGATGAGACTAGCCCGGTGATAAGAGTTCTAACGAGGTCTGACACCTCAATCTCTCCTTCAAGCTAATTCAGCTTCAATGGTAGCCTCTATCGCAGCTTCTGGCGTTAGATGTTCGAATCCTGGAATAACTTCTCCAACTGAACCAATCAATTCATCATCGCCACCAGGCAATGTGGAAATATCCACTTCTGCACCTTCTGGTATGTTTCGATAAATAGGTCTTTGAATCAAGTACTTGTTGAGGAAAATGAACAATGCTGCAACAACACCCCAGAACATCAGAATTATTCCTAGACCCTTTGGATTTGCTGGATTCCAAACATCTTCGGTATTAGCAATCATATCTCCGAAATAAGATAGCATTAGGATTGCGAATAAAATTGGGAACGCGATGTAAAGCAGAATGTCCCACCAGCGACCAACAACAATGTCATTGTCACCGGTATTAATGAAATCATCTCTAAACGCTGAAACACCTACTCCAAGGTATCCTTTCAAGCCACCAGGCGCTTCACCAGCAGCAACTTGTGCTTTCCATCTAATGTAGCCATATTTCCAAATCGAGAATGCGATGAATAATCCTGAGAACATCAGACCGTATCCCCAAATGTGATCTTGTACTTCCAAGAACTCGGGGAATGCCACTCCAGCACTGTCTAATTTAATCCATACAAATGCTGAAGGTAGTCCGAAAAGGAAGATTGCTGCGCCTGTTATTGCTACTGACTTTTCACGATTATATCCGTGGTCAACGAAGTTTCTTACACATAGTTCAACCGTTGAAATCATCGAGGTTAAGGCGGCAAAAGATAGTGCAAGGAAGAAACCTGTCATCATGATAAATGGTCCAACTGCACCTCCTGGGGCTTGTGCAAATACCTCAGGTAAAGCAAGGAAAGTGATCGCTGAGGAGCCCCCAGTGACTGTTGCAAGAGGGTCACTGCTGACCGCAAAGATAGCGCTCAAAACTGCAAGACCTGCAATTACTGAGATACTATTGTTGGCTAGTCCCATTGTGAATGCATTCAGAACTGTGTCCTCGTCTTTACGCATGTAAACCGCATAAGTAATTGCCATACCCATACCTGCCGAACAAGACCACGCCGATTGTGAAAGCCCATTTATCCAAATCTCTGGTTCCCACAACATATCGGGATTAACAGTAAACATGAACATTGCACCATCAAGTGTTCCATCGGAGAAGTCCATCCAAAGTGAAAGCCCTAGAGACATGAATAGTAATACGAATAAAGAAATCATTAGAATCATATTGACTTTTTCAATCGCCTTAGCACCCTTCCATATTGCTGCAAGAGTAAGTGCAATTACTAGGAATTGGAAAAATATAACCTGCATAGGAGATTGCAAGAAAGCATTCCATACCTCGGTAGTATCAACACCGTCTCCGGTTAGTCCGCCAGTTAATCCAAGTTGGAAATACTTGATTGTCCATCCTGCAACAATAGCATAATAGAATCCGATTGCAGTAGAAATCCATGCAGTCCAAAGACCCATCCAAGCGAATTTTTTACCAGCGAATATTCTGAAGGTTCCAATTGTACCTGTACGGCTTCTCTTACCCATTGCGAACTCTGCAATAACTAAAGGAATCGACCAAACGAATAAGAAAAACAGCCATGGTATGAGGAAGGTTCCTCCTCCGTTAGCACCAACCATTCTAGGAAATCGCCAAATGTTACCAGTTCCTATCGCCGCACCAATCGATGCGAAAATAAGACCTAGACGGCCGTTGAATTGGTCTGATTGGCCCATTTAATCACCTCACGGCTAAGAGCCGTCCTCCTCGATTAGAGCGTCCATGAATTCTTTTTCATCTTCATCTGTTAGCATCATTCGCAAACAAATTGCTAACCCACCCCAAACAAATCCTGCAATGAGTAAGAACATGAAAAGTGCGCCACCTAAAGATCCATAATCAGCGCGGTAATCTATTTCTAAAACATAATAATCTCCATTGGTAGGATAAAGATACAAATCGCCACCGCCCAATGTCCCTAACATTGCTTTGTAGTGAACCTCTCCTGAGATAGTATCAGGGATTGGTAAATTTGAACGAATAACACTTCCATTTTCACCATTTAGCAAAGTACAAGTTGAGGATGTATCTTCAAATGGAGCCATGGACCAAGCAGTAGTAGACCATTCCTTTGGCCCATAATCGCTTTGGGTACGGCTTGGTTTGACTGTTCTATACATTACATGGGAAACAGAAGAATCAAGGGAATATGAAAATCCATTATTGACACACATATCAATAGGGATATTTCCTTTGCTAGGGACATTGACCTGTTCAGGTGATTGAATTACTTGATTTTGAGAAATATTAGCAATTCCTAAATCTGCACGCTCTCTAGGGTTATCGGCAATTTCTGCAATGTAAAATCCAGTACCAAGATTTCTGACCGCAATATGGTCGATATCATCTTCATGCTGATGGAATGCTGTTCCTATTTCTGAGGTGTAACAGTATGAGCCATGCACTCCATAGTGCCAATCACAGAAGTCACCAGTNGTNGGATATAAATCNGANGATTGCATATTTGTNTAATCTGTCATNTNNGCAAGTTTGTCTCCGTGATAGACCAACTGGTCGTGATCTGTNGTTTCACATCCNGTGCANTGGCCCCACGGNTANAGGATNAGTTCAGAGTAGGAATGGTGGGTTAAAGTNGCTTTGAATTCACTTGCNCCGTCTCCAGTATCATCATTCATTTCNGTCATNTCTTGNATGAATTTAGTNTCAGGNTCNGANTTTCCTCCNNNCCAATCNTCATCGAGNTGNCCATCATTATCATCATCTTCACCGTCAACATTGTCTTCATTTACTAATCCGTCACCATCATTATCTCGAGTATCAAATGGCCCAGTGTAAACATCATTATTGGCAATTCCAGCCCGTTCATCCTCTGAAGGAGTACAGGTTCCTGGAGCACCCGGAATTGTAGCACCAAGTGGCCAGCCCCATTCATACTGATAATTTCGATTCAAGTCGACTCCATCACAATCTTCGTCGACTTGTTCATTNGGGTCAGGAAGTAGTTCAGGACCATTATTTCTCAAGTTCTTTCTCCATCCCCCACTAGGGCAAGATTCCCATGCTGGTGCAGGACAAAATACCTCTCTGTCGTAGATATTTCCATCGACATTTAGCATTGGAATAAGATAAATTTCACGAGAGTTTACAAGGTCGGTGATAAACTGTTCAGAATAGTCTTCATCAACACCTAGGTCTCCTGGACCACATGGATTGCCATCCCCATTAGAGTCTTGATATTCTGATGCTAGACTTAGACAATCTCCATCATCATCAAGAATTCCATCATTATTGCCATCGCCCCAAGGGTCTTCATCAATCAATCCGTCTCCATCATTGTCATAACCAATATTATCATATGAGAAAGCAATAACTTCAAGCTGCATCAATACTACTTCGTAAGACATCCACTCTCTAGCGTGGTGATTACCAACAATCATCACATCGTGTCGGTCAGCNTANTTGCCATTATCACCAACGAATTCATTGAATTCTCCACCTTGAACATCTCCAGTAATCTTCATCCAAGGAGAAGCATGGCCATAATACCAGCCCTCATAGGTGTCGGCTGTGGTTTCTTCACCACGAGCATTAGTGCCACCTAGCATACCTTCATGATATTCGAAAATATCTGGATTGTCTTGTTCTAATTCCATCATCAATGTTTTCATTGTCTCGTATGTGTGGTATTCTTTGAATTGTCGATCTCGGTCAGAGGCCGGTGCCCAAGGGAATATTTCATTGGCATAATCATCCGACCAAATATCGGTAGGGGAAACACCTGCAGGCTCGTCTTGAGCATTTGCAGTTACGACGATTGGAGAGACTAAAGAAAGAAGTAATGGAAGACAAATTAAGAATCCAAAAGAGGGTTTCGTATTCAAAGCGACTGCAGGAGAAGAGCGTTTTGACGACATGCTATCACCCACGCGAGATGCTTTGAGTTCTTGAAGGCGTCGCGCAAATAATCACATGTAAAATCTGCATTAATCGATTCTAAACAAACAAGTTTTTGGCTTTTTGAAAATTTTATGACGGCATTTTGCTATTATCCAGTATCCAATGTCACGCAGAGGAAGCGGGATTAGCCAAAACAAAGGAAACCACATTCTATAATACCATTTCATGTAAAGAAGACAACGAATTGCTGCTGCTGAACGAATGTAAGATTTGCCATTTCTCAGTAAATAGACGGTGTCCGCATCTTGTTGTTTTTTAGGTAACTTCGAAACCAANTGCTGACCTTCTTCAGATAATATTGCTCGATAACCTATGTCTTGTCCTTTACCTAATCTCTTGTCAAGAAAAATGGCCAATCGATTACATAATCCACAGTCGCCATCGAGAAGCAGAAAATCTCTATCTTGCATAATCATCCCTCAACTCGCAAAAGTTAGATTACGCCATTCTTGACTTAGTGCAAGTTTACTTGAGGGCATGGCGAAAGGTAAGTGGTCACTAAGNAACACTCTGCCCATGACNAATGATACTAGTTATCCAATTTCAACCTACCCAATTAGAGTTTCAAGAATGTCAGATTCACATTACCATTTTTCATTACTTGAACAACTGGCCGGTAGCCGACNTGTGGTGTTGCAGCAATTCTTTGTTGAATAATTGAAAGAACTTGAGGGTCGAGTTGAACATCAAACAATGCTTGGCTTGCTGGCATTGAAGCAACTGGTTTTGTATCTAGTGGTATTGCTTTTTCTNTGCGCTTTTCCTGCTTTTGAACTGGAGCAGAAACTACCTTCTCTAATTTCTCCTCATCTTCTAAATCCATCTCTTGTAAGGCTCTTTCCAACTCTTCATCAAATTCCGTCTGTGATTTTTCTTCTTGTTCCAAATCAGGTTCAATTTTTTCTTCTTGAGTTTCTTGAATTGGTGGTATGTACGTTTCAGGTAAAGTTTGGATAGGTGGTATTACGGCATTTTGAATATTGCTTCCCTCGCCTTGGTATAGAGAACTTTCTTCTCCCATTCTATTCATGTAAAGGATACCAAATCCAAATGCTACAATTCCAATCAACATCCATATCATAAAGCGGAATAATTCAGTTTCGATGCTAAGTGAAAGTATGAATAGAGATAATAATGAACCAAATGAACCAAAACCTCTACGCCAAGGAGTTTCGGTCTCATCTCTAAATCCTTGAATTGCAATTCCGATTAGATAAATTGCCCAAAGTGCCCATAGAAGTGACCACAGTTCACTACCCATCAGTATCATAGTAATTCCTGATAATACATATGCTATAGCAGAAATTCCAACTCTGTCTATCCATGAGAAATATTCTTCTTCATCTAACCAGTCAAATGCTGACCACTTCCAGACAACCTCGGTTTTTGTCGCAAGATANGTCATGAAAATACCATTTGAAATCAGTATTGTTCCTGCAACCGTGTCTATTTGTGAACTAGACATTACATCTAGTTGGACTATTGAATTACAAATTGCGAAAACATGGAGAACTGGTAAGGCTAAAATTCCATTCTTGCCCCCATCANCAAATACTTCTCTGGTAATCCATATTGCACCGGCTAAAGTACCGATTCCAAATATTGTNTGCCAAGAAAATACTAGNCAAACNATTGTGACAANCTTGCTTATAGAAGTTAATTGCTCTCTTCCTTCAATAGTTGATAAAACTAACATTTGATCTGGTCTTGTTTGTTCCACTGTATCCTTTGCCCAACGATACAGTAATCCACTTTTTGATAATTGATTGAGGGCCAAAGTGAATAACCCTGTAATTAGAACACTGTTGGAAAATATTTCTTGTTCGGTAAAATTCTCGAACGCAGAACTACTTGCGAATCCTACTAACATAGAAATCAACATGAAGACTGGAGCCCAGGGAATGAGTTCAATTCTACCAGATAACCATGAATAAGTTGACAAGAGTAGAGTTAAAATCACGAATAACCATCCGATTTCGGTCAGTATTCCTGCAAGGCCTAAAGCTAACCAAATTGCAGGTAATACCAACGGTGTTTCAGCTACTCCGTCATCTAAGCCCATTCTACCCTCAATAACACCTTTGCCAAGAATTATTANAGCCGTTGANGCCAAAATTAAACATGAAAGTCTAGTTATTCCTAGAACTGTAACTTGACTTGGGTCATAAGATGTAACATCGATTAATTGAAGCAAAGAATAAATCATCGAACTATCCCAAGCAAATCTATCTTGGAAGAATATAATCGCAATCGGTGCTAAAGATAATAATAAATTCTGACGGTGTTTTAGAGCCCTTGAAAATACTAAAAAGTACATTGTTATGAATAAAAGTCCTCCGCTAGAATCGATCAAACCTAATGCAAGCAAACCGATTAATGTAATTCTGTCTGCACTTTCATCTAAACTTTCAGAATTGAGGCCTTTCTTGGTAAGTGATGCCGATACAATCAAAGGACCTGCTAGTAACATCAAATCAAATATTACGCCGTTGATGATTAATTGGTCAACCTCTACAGCAGCATAATTTAATTTCAAAGAAACCGGTGAAGCAACAATTACCATCAGCCAAATTGCGGTCATTCTTCCAAAAGAAGAGGCTTCCTTTTCATCTAATACCTCCTTGACTATTATTGCGATTGGAATTAACATCAGAACTATCCATTGTATATCCAAGGCTATACTTTCCACATCGATTGATGAAACCGATATACTAAACAGAAGTAGTGGCCCCAAAAGGCTCATTCTACTCAGCGTACCCCAGCCCTTGATTTCTTCAGTTGTTTCTCTTTCTTCTTTGTGTATAACCCAATTTCCTGATTCAGGATCATATACAGGAACCAATTTTTTCCTGTTTGANTTACCCATATTTATCAAATAACCAATATCTAGTTCCGTTTCTTTGAACTTAATCATACTAAGATAAACCGCTATCCCAACAATTGCTAAAGTGACATTAAATCCGGATAAGGAATCTAAAATTGAATCTGGAAGCGGCACTTCAAGACGACCGGAGAAAGACAGTAACACNGACAAAGACATGGAAGTAAATAGTGCTGAACTAGCACCTAATGCTGATTTCTCTTCTTGATTCTCTTGAGCCTCACTCAACATTAGATATGAAGTAATTATCGTGTAAATCACAATCGTCCATGGAATTAGAACATTACTACCCAATAATACTGGGGATGATAGGACCAATGTTCCTAGCAACGCGAAGTGAGCAAAGTTATCGATTTTATCTTTGGAGCGGGCGATTTCACTAGTCACCAATAGTGCAATAATGAGAACNGAGTCAAAGTATTCATAATAAAATCCATTCGCGTTCAAATNACTCTGTANGAAGAATGATGCCCCTGCTGCAATGATTGTACTATTAGCAACCCACCTTCGAGTCACCTTAGAAATGACTAGTAGATAAGGNAGCATAATAGCAGTAATTATCCAAGGTATTACACTTGCCTGCGGAGAAATTAGGAATAGTGATGCTGCCAAACCTATCGGCATATATGGGATTCTTCGTTTAAGTGTGGCAGGTAAATACGCGAGGAATACGGTTAACCAAAGAACCACTTGAAGTGTGATTATATTGGATAAATCGCCATATTCATCAGCCCTAAATGGGCCCAAAATCAAATTCAAATCTTGTGCTCTGGCAAAAATCATTGCAATAATCACTTCACCAACAAGGAAAATAGATACCCATTGCATGAGATCTTGTCTNAGGCGGTAATCAGCAGCTAACCAACCTTGTACAATAATAATGAATATTATCAACGAAAGTGCTCCACCCACACCAGTATCATCTACAGGATTATTTTGCAGTTCATACAATATTGGAATTATACCGCTTGCTACTGCTGCTATACCGAATACTATTCCGCTATTTGAGCGCAGAGATAACCACATAGATAATGCGGTCAAGGAAATTATCGAAATTCCTAATTCCCAAGATACAATATCATTCGACCATCTCATCCAAGGTCCAAATCCAATGATTGCTAATACAAGTGGAGTGAATGTTGTTACAGACCATCCAAATATTACCTTGCCTTTCAATCTGTTAAGATACATTACCTGCCCAATAATCAATAGGAAACAGGCCGCTAATTGTACATATATTGCCTCTGCTGAAGGTGACCAATCTGTGTTTGAATAAGGGATGTTAGAATTCAAGAACCAATCATAATTTGATGCTGCTTCTCCAATTAACCATCTAGANCCCCATAGAACACCAACTGCGGAAAAGAAGAATCCAATTCCAATTAAATAATCATGAACGCTATGTAATTCATCTCCACCTTTTCTTCGTTGCCATTCAACCAGTGCAATAGCCATANCAGCCGAAATCAAACCTCCTACTCCTAATATCAGGAAATTAAGATTGGTTGAATTTTCAGCAAATGCTATNGAAAGAATACCACCCCAAATTGCAATCATTGCAATTCCATAGAGAATTAATTGGGCAAATTTCTGTAGCGGGTTTACGACCGTATTTGCCGGCAATGGCCCTGGGGAAACTACCGACAAAGAAGGCATTGTAGAAGACCCTTGAAGNANACTTCCAGAGGTTTGNCTGGTTGAAATAATCGCTTTAGGCCTCGTAGGACGAATTGGNGCATCAGACATTTTATCGCTTGCTGGTTCATCACNTNGCCTTTTGAAGATTTAGCCGTCATTACTTGAAAATGGCTATTTTGAACTGATTTTTACAAAAGTGGTTGTGACAAATATCATATTCATTGAACGTTGTCGCGTTAATATGAGTGAGGTTAACATAGCCACAGATACTGCTGAAAGTCTTGGTTTTAATCAAACAACTGTATTAGCAATNTTTGGCATAATAATCGCTGGAATTATANCCAGATTTATTGTNATGCAAATTGCNCCTAGCATTCTAAAAAAAGTTATTCGTTCAGATAATATCAAGCAAAAAACCGTTAAAGATTCTGATAAAGCACTAGGTTCTGCAGTCGGCGCAGGATTAGCATATTTCCTTACATTACAATTGATTGACTCTATTCAATCTGGTTCNGAAACCTACGTAATGCCAGAGNTTGTACAAAATGTACTGCCAAATATTTTCCAATTCATTATTGCTTTATCTTTNGTTCTGTGGGCATTCCGATTAGTCGATGTAGTTCAAGACGTAGTAGAGATGCTTGACGATGACGGAGTTACCGATGGCACAGATAAAACACTGATTAGTGCGTTAGAAAGTATACTTCGATTCTTCATAATTTTCATNGGTGCCATCTTTATCGCAGATGCTGTTGGATTCAAATTAACCTCTTTGATTGCTGGACTAGGTATTTCTGGATTGGCTCTAGCATTGGCTGCCAAAGATACAATTTCGAACTTCTTTGGCGCGTTGACTGTTCTTCTAGATAGGCCNTTCAAAGTTGGTGATTGGGTCGATGTAGGTAATTCTCAGGGAGANGTTATTGAAATAAATCTTAGAACTACTTTAATCAGAACTGGAATTGATACGATTATCACTATTCCGAATGCCAATCTAGTTAGTACNCCGGTTGAAAATTATGGGAAGAGACGATGGCGCAGATGGCAGACAATGGTACATTTCGATATCAATTCGGATCCTGACAAGGTTGAGGCTTTCAGAGATGATGTTCTCCAATCAATTCAAGAAAATGCTGCTACAATGAATGAAGATTCATCGTGGTGTAGAGTGAATGATATCTCAGCAACATCTGTCGATGTCTCGATAAATCTGTANTGGGATGTTCAAGGTGGNGCTGATGAAAGAGCGGAGAAGGAAAAGTTCTTGCTCTATNTTATGCAAATTGCTAGAGATCATGGNCTAGAATTCTACGATAATAGAATCAGGCAACAACGCTAATCAGTACGGTTTGGGATCTTTAGACCAGTATAACTGGTTGGAGCCAATAGCAAAAAATAAGCTAATTGCTGCAATAATTGCTGAAATTGTTGGTGATAAACTTTCTAATTGCCATGAGAAAAATGCTACAACCAAACCAGTAACTCCTGCCCATAATCCTGACTTCCAAAAACGTAGGACTCCAAGATGTGCTTGAAGTCTGGAAACATCACTAAGCCAAATCTTTGATCTCTTCTCCAATTCCTCATCACTGTAGATTATTGCTTGAGCTAATAGATTCAAAGTTGCATGATAACGCCATATCCATGGTCCTCCACATAATGTTGAGAGTGCTTTAGAATTGGAATATGATGGTGGAGCATTATCTAGCCAAGCTTGTAAAAATCGATGTCGCGTCTGTTCATTGGGGTCATCAAATTCTGCCCATTGACGCTCTAACATCATCAGATTAGCAAGACCTGGTAAACGGTCGCTTTGACACAGTAAATGTTCAGCTAAAGTTCTAGGTTGAGGAAGAAGATATGGTCTTCCTTCAATGATAGTGATAGAATCAATATCGAGGTTTAAGCGTGGAAGGCCGACAGTGAATTTACTATGAGGTGCACGCCAAAGAGTATTAGTTTTCAAAGCAGCTTCAATATCATTCATCCGATCATTCCATCTTCTCTCTGTATTAGGAGTAGAAAATTGGTCTAGACTTCTATGAATCATTCCAACAGATTCACTTATTCGAAATCTCATCGAATGGCTTTCTTCTTTACCAAGTAAATTTGAACAAGGATAGATAATAATTCGATCATTGCCTGAAACTGTCCAAATCATACTTGGTAATAGCACATGTTGCTCACTAAGTGCTTGCTTCCATGGTTTATGTCTAGCCATCCTTGATACATCATCTCCAACTTCAAATGGAGAAATTCTAACGATGTGTGTTCCATTTAGATTGAGAAGGATACCATTCAAATCAGATTGAATAATTTCCAACTCTTTTACCTCAGGCCAATCACCCAAAATTTTTCCTTCGGATGGTTGGTTTTCCCACCAATCTTTTTCTAGACAAAAAGTTGTATTCCAAAGATTCAATCTACCAAATGATGTAATGACTTCGCCTTCTAGTGAGTTTTCAAATGGTATTTTCGCAATACCCTTTGGCCACCATTCCGGCTCTTCCATGCCAAGGCGAAGAGTCCCTTATTGACAAAACCTTACATTCCAAGGAAGAACACCATTACCATAACGACAACAGCCATTACAAGGATAATTTGAGTTATTAATCGAGGCTTTTCTTCTTCCTCCACATGCTCAATATCTTCCATGAATAGACTCGTAAATATTAGTTTATTATTGAATGCTATAATTTGAGTTAGAATAATACACTTGAGAGTCTTGCTCGCGTTGTGGCACAAGTCATTGTCAATGGAAACTCCATTGGAGGTGCTGGTAATCCATCAAAGGTTTGGTGGTGGCTCAGCGCTATTTGTTTCGCTGTTTTTTTCCTAATGTTAGCAATTGATGATTCTCCGTCTGCAATGGAGCAATACAATGAATGCATAGAAAATGCAGATGGTGATTGGTTTGAAGAA
>PBXE01000037.1 GCA_002727485.1 Methanobacteriota archaeon
TAGAATAATATCAAACTAATCATTTACAATATACATACTTTTGATGAGTAAGAAACACTTGGATAGATCGAGCGAGATGGTCGAACAGTGGCTAGAAGAATTGATGGTCTCGTATAATTTAGATTCTTTTGAATCAAAAAATTCCTATACTGCTCAAGTTCATCTTCGTGGAGAATTATTCGAGAAACTGATTTGGTGGGCATTAAAATCTCTACCTGATGAAATTTTAGTTGGAATGGATATTGATGCTAACTCTCCTCACAATCAAGAGGTCGAGGAATTATTTCTAAGTGAACAAAATGTAAATGGGTTGTTTCAAAGCCAGGGATTCTGCATCAATGAAGCACATATAGTAAACAGGGGAAATTCATTTTCAGTACACCATTTACCAGAGGATTGGACCGATGATATTTTTTCTTCAAGTCGTGGCTCTAGAGCTGGTAGATTTACACACTGGCTTCATACACATCCCAATGCCCCAGCAATTCCAAGTGAAGCGGATGCTGATGCGGCTCAAGAAACCCAAGGAATAGACATGATTCTTGGATTAAGGTTCTCTCCTGAAGGACCATTGCCATGGTTCGACGATGTCGAAGGAGTTAGAAGAAGACTCGGCGATGAAGCAAAACCAATTAAGCCAGAGAAATCAAAGAAGAGAAGATGGTTTGGGTCGAACAAAAATCTACAGGTCATTGGAATTGCTCCAAGTGGTCATAAAATACACGAAATACAATTGATTGCATTTCATAGAAGTGGTCTAGCAATAAATGTAGTTCTAATTGATAATGATGGATATCCTTATGGTTGGAATAAGATAAAATCACTTCACACAAGTAACTGATGTATTTTGTTTAATCTATCTGGGTTAACTCCCACATCTCCCCATCCAAGCCTCGAATTAGAGTGCATTTCAATAATACAACCTTCATCATTCCCACTGAGTTCAATAATTACGTCATCTGGAAACTTCCAAAAATTCGTTTTTTCAACAAAGTGAACATAATAATTTATTCCATTACTGGATTCAACCAGTATCTTAGCATCATTTTCATCAATATAATTAGAGATTATATCCCAGGCCTGAGAGGAATTAATCTCAATTTGAGTTGGTAAGGAATTATTCATTCGATAATTTTCTCCACCGCCAAGATGGGCACAATTACCACTATTTTCCTCACAAGTAGGCATCGATTCGATCTCTTCATCAGCAGCAAAAACAAAAATTACTGATTGAGTAAAAAGCCAAGGAGAGATTAGTAAGCCAACAAAAAATAATACCTTGACTGGATTTGATGCGTTTGATAGAGACATCCGCATNNTNCAAACTAGATGTTATATGTTAAAAAATGGAGTTTTTGTTAGTTTTACATTCTAGACCATTTAGAATTTTTGAATTGAAAAATAATCGGTACTCCTGTGGGTACTTCAAGTGATAAGACCTCTTCCTTAGATAAATTCTCTAAATCCATGATAATACTTCTCAATGAATTTCCATGAGCTGCAATGAAGATGTTTTTTCCAGAATTAAGTTTCGGTAAAATTTCAGATTGTAGATAAGGTAATGTTCTCTCAGCAGTTAATTCTAGTGATTCTCCATTTGGTGGAGGGACATCATATGAACGACGCCAAATATGAACTTGTTCTGCTCCATACTTCTCTCTGGTTGAATCTTTATTCAGACCTTGAAGATCACCATACATTCTCTCATTCAATTGCCAAGAAACNTGTACTGGTAATATGTTTTCTTGGCCAGCATCGCCTTTTATTTGGGACCATTCAACCATTTTTGCCTCGTTTTCTGAAACATTACTAATGCCATTTTCGGGAATTGGNTACTGGAACACTGGAGTTTTNCCACTATTATGTTGAGACAGCGCAAGCATTGCAGTCATTTGAGCGCGGATAAGTGTTGAAACATAGACTTCATCAATTGGAATATCAGCAATCTCCTGCCCGCCTTTTAGTGCTTCATCAATACCTTTCTTTGTTAGTGGAACATCGACCCAGCCAGTGAAAAGTTTAGCAGCATTCCACATAGATTGGCCGTGGCGCATCAAAATGAGTAGTGACAAAGAGTTCCCCTACACCAACGCAGAAGTCGAATGGACATCAATATAATGTATGATTAAACAAATTTAGGTAGAATCCAAAGTATCAAAATTGGTATTATTCCCATCAACAAGTCTCTAGCAAATAACATCAGAAGAGTTTTCGAATTTATATCGGCAATCTTATCAAATTCTTCCTGCATCTTTTTGTCAACCAAATCTGATGCCTTTTCGGCACCTGCTCTAGCAACCTCAACCGCAGCACCGTATGCTATGCTCGATATCAGACCAGCGGGCGTTAATCGGCGTGCTAGTAAGGCTCTTGCACCCCAAATTTTCAAACTTGATTTAGCAATTTTTCCACCAGTATTTTTCACTAGTGCTTGATTTTCTTTTGGTTTTTCTCCATCCTTCTTTCGGCCGAATTTTCTTAACCAACTTCGAATAGATAATCCAGCATCAGCGACTTTTCTTAGTTTATTCACATCATGTTTTTCAACTGCAACTAACATTCTCCTAACTCTGGCAATTCTTAACATATCCATAGCTACCCAAATGAATAAACATAAAAGAAGTATCGAGCCTCCAAGATTAGAAACCTCAGACCATTCTTGCCAACCGATAGGATCACTCCAAAATCGTATCAATAATACAAGAATTGGTGGTATCATAAATGCTAAAATTTCATTCAAGGCTAATAGTCCAAAACCTCGAATTGGAAGAGTCTTTAGTTGTTTTAGAGCCCATCCAGTATGAGGTGCTAATTTTGATATAGCCTTTCGAAATGGCACTAAAAGAAATAGTATTCTCAATATTAAAGGCAGCCATATTATAACCAAAACATAAGAATCCCAAGGACCAGCAGGAGGGATTTCTGGAAACCCAATTGCTTTAGTAGACATAGCCTTCAAACCTCGCTCTTACTGTGAAACTTCAAACTATTGTGCAAATGTTCCTAATAAATATGAAGTAGTTAGTTGTGGGAGTGTCATGGTCTTCACACACGACATGTCTGACTGGTTGAGTTTTAACATCGACAAAGAATGGCTAGAAAATAATATTTCTTGGAGAGATTTTGAAACAGGGGTGAAACTTGGCAAGTTGAAGAGAGAAGAAAAGACATCTCTAGTATTGTACGAAGCAGACTCTGAAGTTACTGTCGATGCTTTCATGCCACATATGCATCCAGGTGGTGAGGCNTATCTTGTCCTCGAGGGAGAAGTTTGGGATGAAGATGGAACTTATCCTACTGGCTCAATAGTTTGGATGAATAGAGAAACTACCCATACACCAAAAACTCGCGGTAAGACATTGATTCTAGTACTATGGCCTGAAGGCGTAAAAGCAGCTTNAAAATAATATTTCGAGATTAAATTTGATTCAAATCAACGGTTCGCGTTCAAATTTTAGGTCAGCTAAAATTTTTGGTAATTCAGCATTAGCAGCCTTTTGCTTAACGTCGAGCGCCCATGTTACTAACGCATCATAATGCTCTTTACCACTAAGTTTCCCCAACCAAGTTTGTCCCAAATCATTCTTTATCAGTGAAACATTATTCATGCTACAAGGGCCTAAGCATCCAGAAATGGTTAATTTTACGGTTTTATCAAGTTCATGTTTTTGCCAAGCAGATTTTAATTCTTCAATGGGGACCTTATTGTTACCTTTTTCGATACGACCACAACAACAACCATTGCAGACATAAATTCTTGTTGACATATCAAAACACCATTAGATTGGGTTTTATCAAATTTTAGCCCTTACAAATTCATCATTGTCGATTGGAACCCAAACATTAGATTTCTCTTCATTTTGAATCTCAACTCTGTATGGATTACCTTGATCCCAGCACTTGAGGATTTTACCTTCACTAAATTGTCCAATATTGGCGTATACGGTATCACCGACATTGAATCTTAGTTCTTCTGCTTTACATTCCATTAGACCTGCTTCTAATGCTTCATGGTCTAAATCTCGGCCTATGAAAACGAATCTACATTCACGCTTTTCGCCTTTTCTCCAAGGTGCTACTTCCTCACTGAATACTCCTGAAAACAACATATGTACTCCTTGGAAAACAAATTTTTGGTCCATTCCTTTAACAGCAAGTACGCCTTTGTAACGGAATAAATCTTCAGATTTATTTTGCATTAAATCACCAATCCATCTCTCAAGTTTGTTAACATTTAATGNGCCAACAAACTTAGAACTCATTGAAGTTACACGTTGGTCATGCTCATGTTCTGCATCTGTATCTAAGAATTCAGGGTCCATTTTCAGCGTTCTCTCCAAATCGAATGAGCCTATGTCAATCAGATTCTTCGGATCTATGATACTATTTTGGGTGTGAAATATTGGCGCAAATGCATTAATTGATTTTATTTTCTTCTCAACTTCTTTTATTTCCTCATCACTAACAAGGTCGATTTTATTCAACATAATCCTATCAGCAAAAGCAAGTTGTTCTACCGCTTCATTTTCAATTCCTTCTGGTTTTTCATCCTCTATATGAGGTATGACGTGCTTAGCATCAACGACTGTTATGATACCATCCAATTTGTATCTTTCACTCACTTTGTCGTCAATAAAAAATGTCTGAGCAACCGGAGCAGGGTCTGCAAGCCCAGTGGTTTCAATAAGTACACCATCAAAATCTCTTATTCTATCGTATAAACCGTCTAGTGCTTCTGTCAAGTCACCCCTTACAGTACAACAAATACAACCATTCATGACTTCGATAACAGTCTCTTCGGAGCTTTCGACAAGAATATTTTCATCAATGCCCACCTCTCCAAACTCATTCTCAATAACTGCGAATTTCATTTTATGTTCCATACTTGATAAAATATGATTTAACAATGTAGTTTTCCCTGAACCAAGAAAACCTGTTAATACTGTAACTGGAATTTTCCTCCTCGTCTTACCCTTAGCCATATAATCACCCAATTAGTCCTGTTCTAGAATGTATTTAAGACANACTAATATTTCTTTAGACCTAATTTAATAACAATTTTATTCTTTAGACGGATTGATAATAAGATACTAATCGATGGCGCTATTAGTGGAACAATCACACACCAAATTAGCAAAATCATTACATTGGACTTTCATTATTCTTTACGTCTATGGAATTTTCAAACAGGTTAATGATTTGCAGGAGCTTGAAGACAAGGGGATTCTAATTTTTGAAATTATTTTTGCTAGTATTTTCCTAGCCATAGTCATCTTGCGATATTCATACATGAGGCGTTTCAAGACTTTCTTAGGTGCAAGAAATACTGTCCATATCGTACATTACTATTTAGCCCGCTCTGTACACAAAGCGATGTATGCTTGTTTTATTCTCCTCCCGTTAACAGGTTTGATAATTGCAGGATTATACACGCAAGGATATACTGTAAACGCAACACCAGATGAAGAGCAAACGATAATGGATGTTGTTTTAGATTTACATGGCGCTGTGGCGGATCTAAGTTATATCCTAATTTTCATACACATTGCAGCGGCAGTTTACTCTCGTGTTAAAGGAGAAGGGGTATGGTCGTCAATGGTACCAGTACTGAAAGAAAACAAGCCAACTAATAACCAGTTTATCAAAAAAATGGCTGATTTTGAGGATAAAATCTATGATAAGGTCGCATCGATCTTTTCCACTAAGAAAAAGTGACAAACACTAACAACAATCCTCGTCACGCATCGGTGCACTGATGAAAGAAACCTTGTCAACATTAGGAGTATNCTGAAGTTGTTTAAACACTTTACGTACATGCTCAGCATGTCCTTTCACATGAACTACGTCTACACTCGAATGACATGAATGGCCAAGTCTGCTGCTATGATGATAAGCGGCAACCTCAATTTCACCTGAACGACTTACCATCAATTTTTGCTCGGCTCCATGCTGATAATAAACTACTAAATGGCCTTCGACAGTTAGATGATCTTCCATATTCATCAATTCTCCCTTCTGTTGAATCTCNGCAAAAAATAATGCTGCATCACGTAGAAATCTACTCCTGTTTTTATAGCCNGACTTTTCAATCAAGCCATCCAAATCATTAGCGAATTGGTTGTCCACACTTAATGATATTATTCGGCTCATAAAACTGCCACAAAGCACATTATAATAATAATTTCTTTTTTGTTAATTATTAACATCTGTTAAATAGTTAATAGAAAACGCAGCGCCATGAAGAGTAATTGGCATAAGGCCCTTTTAGCAAGTTTACTGATGATATTTTCCGGCTTAGCTGGATGTTTAGAAGCAGACTCTATTATCGAAGAATCATCGGATGACAATGATTCAGAAATAAATTCTGACACTGGAAATAATTCTACCTCAGACACTGGAAATAATTCTACCTCAGACACTGGAAATAACACCGCCGGCAACGTTACCGTTATTCCTGATTACGGAACCATAATGACTTCTACCTATCACGTGGCACAACTTGTTTCGGCAATAGTTGGACCTACTGCCACAGTTGAAATGATGAGTACCTCTAACATACCTGTTCACGACTATGAACCTTCTTTACAAGACACTGTAAGACTTGCTAATAGTGACGTCTTTTTCTATCATGGATTGAATCTTGAGCCATGGGTTGAGGGTACACTATCTACATTGGGAAGTGACGCTCCACCTGCGTATGCAACTCATACTATGCCATCTGGAGAAGTTACTCCTGATTATCAATCTCTGTTAGTAAGTGACTTGTGTGCGCAACTTTCTGAAGGAGACAGAGAATTTAACAATTTGATTGCTTATGAGAATCTCGCTTCTCAACTAGAAATTCACTTAGAGAAGGGTGTTCAAAGTTTGACATTCCCTAGCGCTGATGCGGCATCACTCGAAGGTCACGACCACAGCGATGATGACCATGATGATCATGACGACCATGGCGATCATGATGACCATGATGACCATGACAACCACACNGATGACGACCACGGAGACCATGACAACCACACCGATGNCGACCACGGAGACCATGATGACCACGATGACCACTCTGGACATGACGACCATGATGACCATGGAGATCACGACGGNCATGCCCATGCTGAACCTGAAAAGATAATTGAAAATCCAAATGGATGTCCTGCAGACACTACTATTGCAGTTTTCCACCTGGAAAAGGGAGAACACATTGTAGAATTTGAGACCAATTCAACTGATATCACTAACTTTGAAGTCGCTGCACTCCCAATGCTAGGAGGCCACGCACATCACCACCATGATCATGGCTCCCATGATGGACATGATGACCACAGCGGACATGACGACCATGATGACCACAGCGGACATGACGACCATGATGACCACAGCGGACACGATGACCACTCTGGCCATGGAGACGAAGCATTTGAGTGGGCAGGAATATTTGCTATGAGCGATGCTTCACACACTTGGTCAATGCAAAAGGTAAACGGTGCGTATGCCGACCCATCTATGCGCTTGGTATTAATCCCAACTGATACACCAGATGAAGCAACACTGCACAGCCTAGAGGACGGCGTTGAAGCGCTAATTGAGGGAGACTGTACAATCGTTGAAGATGGCGAGACCATGCAAAACATAGCTGATGCAGGAACCTGTTTCGAACTTCATGTAGGTACTGGTGATGACTCAACCTTCAACATGGATACTACCGGAATTTCTGGTCTAGCAATTTATGCTCAGCATGTACCAACCGAATTTGAGCGTGATCAACACTACCTAAAAGATTCAACTGGTACAGATATTGAACCTGTTGCTCAGGAAGGCGGCGGTGCTCACGGACACCACGGACATGGCGACCATGAAGAATATCCTATTTGTCACAATGTAGAAACCCATGAAAATATGGAAGGAACCAATCAATCTGACTGTGAAGATGCTGGTAACTTGTGGATGGAAGGTGCACCAAATGATGGTACACGCGGTTACCTAACAATTCATGTTGAGAATGAAGGAGACTATGGTTTTGCATTACCTTCTCATATCACAGCACATATTTTGATGGGAGAGGGAGGCCATGACGACCATGATGACCACGGCGGACANGACGACCATGATGACCACGGCGGACANGACGACCATGATGACCACGGCGATGAATCTACTATTGTTTCAGACGATGATGAAGAAGAGTTCGAATANGATCCTCACAGCTGGTTAGANCCNGTTGCATTCAAGGCACAAACTGAANTAGTCCTTAATGCCCTAATCGAGNAATTCCCTGAAGGAAACGAAACCTTTACTGCAAATGCACAAGAATTCATGCTTGAATTAGATAGAATCCATATAGGCTATACTAATGCCTTTGGAGAATCTAGTACCTGTACCACAAACACTGTTGCTGCCAATCACAATGCTTACTCATATCTAACTGTAAGATACGGAATTGAGTTCGTTACTGTACATGGACTAGACCCTGAAGGTGAGCCTTCAGTTGCTGATATCGCTGAAGTAATTGAAAAGATCAATGAAGATGAGATAAATGTCCTTTACATCGAAGAATATACTCAGCGAAGTGCTGTCGACAGTATAGTTGAGGCGACAAATGTTGAAGTTCTATACCTNTACACTATGGAGATGTCTCCTACAGATTCAAGTGATACTTACCTAACTATGATGAATAAGAATCTTGAAAATCTGAAAACTGGTATGGGATGTACCGCTTGAGATTATAATCATCACAAGACATTTATGTCAACCTTTGCGAGGTTGTATGATGGATACCCTGCATCTCATGGCTAGTGGGAACTGCGGAGAGGAAATCCTCAGTGTCTCTGATTTGTCGGTATTCCGTTCTGGAACTAAGGTCATTGAAGACATCAATTTATCAATCAATTGCGGCGAGTTTGTAGGAATAGTTGGACCCAATGGTGGTGGGAAAAGTACTCTGATAATGACAATTCTCGGGATTTTAAAACCAAAATCTGGAACNGTTAAAATTTACAACCAATTACCTCTGTCAAAGAATGTTATTGGAAAAGTTGGCTGGGTTCCGCAAACCGCATCAAAACTTCCGACCAATGTACATATCACCGTAAAGGAATTTATTACACTAGGAACGCTTGAAAGAAAGTCTCTTTTCCAAGTTCTGAAAAAAAATAAGATGAATGTCGAAAAAATTATTNAAATTGTGGGATTAAAAGAATACACCAATACTAAAATTACTAATTTATCTGGAGGACAAAGACAACGTGCTGCCATTGGAAAAGCACTAGCTTCTGAGTCAGATTTGATTTTGATGGATGAACCGATGGTTGGTGTAGATCGTAAATCAAGAAACTCAATAATGAAATTACTTGATGGCTTATGCCATGAACAGAATAAAACAATTGTAATGATTTCTCATGATTTAGCAACTATAAAACAAACNGTTCATAGAATGATTTACCTTGAAGAAAATATTCAATTTGATGGACCAACCACAGAATTCCCAGAACTTTCTAGTCTCGCCCGACTAAGAGGTATTGAACCTACGCACGACGATAGCTATTTTTCTTCTAAAGATAAGTCTGATAGTGATTCCTTCATTACTATAGTTCCTGGTAAGGAGAGTGAAAAATAATGTGGATTGGTGATTGGCTTATAGATTGGCTGAGTCCGATTTTAAATGGTATTGGCCCTCATATNCCTGGTGAATTCTTTCCTGCATATTTCNTTCTAGAGTATTTTCACCGACCTTTAGTTGCATCATTCATTGTCGCTATTTTGGCTGGTTTTCTTGGTACCTTTTTATTGATTAGAAATCTTGCATTAATAGGTGATGGATTAGCGCATGTATCATTTGGTGGAATCGCTATTGGACTGGCCTTTGGCGGTATCGGCCCCTTGTGGTATGCATTGATTTTCTGCGTTATCACGGCTATTCTGATAGATACTTTGCAGACTTATGGGATAATAACGGGAGACGCTGCAATTGCTATTTTCATGACTGGTATGCTGGGCCTAGGATTAGTAATTATGCGTATATGGGGAGGGGCTTCAAACTCTAGTGTCGATGCATGGCTGTATGGAAATATATTGATTGTTGATGCCCTAAGTTTCAATATCATAACAACTGTTGGAATTATAGGGTATATTTCATTACTAATTTTATACCATAGTTTACTGTCAATTTCTATTGATCCAATCGCTGCTAAAGTTCAAGGGTTACCTGTTCGCTTTTTCAGTCTTTATTTCAGCGTGCTTACTGCTGCAATTGTGGTTAGTATGGTACAAATTGTTGGAGCGCTACTAGTTACTGCATTATTGGTTGCACCTGCTGCTACCGCTCAATTAGTGGGTAGAAGTTTTCGCTCATGCGTGATTCTATCACAACTATTTGGAATATTAACAGTATTTTTAGGACTATATTTCTCAGCAGAACATGATACTGGTAGTGGCTCAATGATCGCCTTGGTCGCAGCTTGTATTTTTGGGATTACTCTAATNTTACAAACCATGAAAAAACTAATTNTCAAGCCTAACGAAAATTAATCAAGTTTTAGAGCTTGATTGACTTTTCTCCACAAATCATTTAATTCAATCTCCTCATAGTCACTATCATCTTTGTGAACAACAATTAATTCAATCGATTCAGAAATTGGAAAATATAAATTTACACTTTGACTATACAGATTTTGGCAAGATTCCATCAATTGTTTTAGGCAAGCATTTCCATGTGATATTGTGATNATTTTTCTGCATTTGAATGGTTTCATTNTAGGAAATAAATCCATGTANGGTTGTTTAGTGGATTGTTCAATTANTAGTTTAGCTAAATCGGGTGTTGAGTTTTCTCCTGACCAAATTAGTCCTTTTACTTGGCTATAATCCCAATAATTTCCTGATTGAAGAACTGTTGCCTGATTTTTCCACCACGAACATCTAGAAATTATTCTTTGTTGAAGGTTATTTCTGACAGCTATTGCTGCATCTTCGCTGTAAAGACTTGGGGCTAATTCGATTATATCGCCATGAATAAGTGTCAATTTGAAATTATTACTTTTCATAACATAACTTCTTTTTTCCAAATCTTGAAACAGTAAATTCGGATTTTTTTCTAGCCATTTNAGATAATCCAAGTAGGAATCGCTGGGCCATGCCTTAATCGGGGGAATGGGTTCTAAGTATGGTTCATCTAAATCCATGTAAACATCACTCCATGTTTTATGCCATTCATCCCAAGTAACTGCTAAATGATGTATCGATTCTTGTTGCTTTTTCTCAATCATAGTTTTAATTTGAGTTTTAGTTAATGCCATTTCTGGAATCGAATTCCAGAACCATTGTTTTATTTCTTCAAACCAGTTTTTATCACCCAATTCACCATTGGAATCATGAAAAACTTTGATTACATTTGCACTAAATGTTTTTGTCTCGTCGTTAAAATCATATCCTAACCATTCAATCTGACTCTGAAATTCGATTTCTGAATTTCCAGTTATTCTTGTTCTTTGTTTAGGAAAATTAAACCACTGCTCTATATTTTCATGTTTATTATCGATTATGATTAATCCGCCATCCCTAATCTTGTGGACATATTGAGACATCATATCGCAAAAAGAATTCTCACCTTTTTCGATAAACCTCTCTAACCAAGAAAACCAATCAACATATAGTATATCAATTGGGGGAGAACTACTGAGATAATCATATGCTTCTCCAATTACATGCATTTGCCAATGAGGATTGGATAAAGACGCTTTCCTAAAGATTGCATGTCCATTTGAGGAATCTGGCAATCTGTGATATTTTGAAAAGTTGGCAGCATCGACAGCAAATGGGAAGGAACTGGGATAATAGTCCCCAAAGTCAACCAATATTTGCATAAATGGATGATTAATATCCTCAAATAAACTCATGCTAGAATGATAATATCTTCCTGCAGCTGGATGACAAAATACCAATGGCCTGTTTATGTCTACTTCAATCGGCAACCCAATACCGATCTCTGTACCATAGTTAATACAATTCCCTAAACCAAAATAGGTTTGTTTTTTCTTGATACTAGCAGACATCATAAACACCTCGGATGGCCTAATGGAACTACTCTAAATATCCTCTTAGTTTGTCTTTCCAATCTTGAATAATTATGTGCTTTTACTAACCCTCCAAAATTAATTGATTTGGCTGTATCATATATTTTATCTCTATGCATTGTTACAATATGAGCAGTACACAACTTTCCATTTCTATCTGGGTCACTTGGTGGATTTGTAGAATAAAAGGATATAAGGAATAAATCATCATGAGATATTAAATCATCAATGTAGTATTCAATTCTCCTCAAATCAACATTACAATAAGCAAGTTGCATTCCAAAAGGTTTGAGTGAATCAGACCATGTTTGGGGTGACTGAGAATTTGTTCTTCTCTTGAAATAATCAACTGTTACNTCAGCGCCTGTACTTCTTGCAATCATTGTCAATGTTGTAGCAACACATGATGGTCCAATTTGCTGAATATGATTTAGTTTCAAATTCTTGAAGAAATTTTCATTATCGCTATTCTGGCCACCCCAAATCGGAGCATTTGAATCNGGTTTCCAATTCACAATCATGCCCACTCCTCCTCAAATTTTTTTGAAAAAGATGCTTTATCAGCAACAGAAACTACATCTTCATCACTATCTAAATTCTCTTCAAATTCTTGAAAATGTTTAATTCTAAACTTATTGACTTCGATTTGTGTTTCTACAAANTGCTTTATCATTTCATACATTTCATTCATTCTTTTTTCCTCTTTCTTGTTTTTCTTATCTTGTTCTCTTTTTTTCATTTTTTCACCTCACAGGTAATAATAATCTTCAGGCCTCCCCGAAGGATATTCTCTTTCTATTCTTTGAATATATTCAGCAGTTGATTNGGCTTCCTCGTACTGAATTATCCAAATTTTGAAGTCATCAATACACAGATTAATTGCTGAAAGCATAGCTAAAGGAAAAGTCTCACCAGTTCCTGTTACGCAAAAACTACTATCTGGTGTATGAATTGTTCTCTTACCACCATGAATAGGGATATATTCTGGACAAATCCACCAAGGTCCTAGAGAATGTCCAATTTGGTGTTCAAACGCATACAAGTCTCTTTTTCTAACATTAGGATTAAGTTTTATTTTACTAGATTCTATCCTTGACTTATGCTCAGCAAAGGTCCCTGGTGTCCCCCAACAGGTATTTTCTAAACAAAAGTCAAACGCAAATTTATTGCCATTCCTTCCATTGATAGAAATTGTGTAATCGTCAATTGAAATTTCCTTATTTTCATAAATAAATTGAGCAAGTGCTAGCCAATGCTCTCTTTCAGCAATCACTGATGGTTTGTCGCTATCTAAGTCTTCAAAATGTAATGAATCCTTCATCGAAGTCAAACAAANTTCCCATTCTGGCCACTTATCCCATGGNTTTTTTTCGGTGATATTATGTTGATTGTAGGCAGCGAAAATCCCAAAGAATTCCTTAGGTTTATCTAAATCACTATCATAATCAATCAAATCTTCAGGTAATTTATATCCATTGTTTTCAAACCACTCTGAATTTATTTCTTCATTATTTTCTATTTTTTTATTTTNTTTTTTATTTTTCATTTATATTCCTCCCTAATTTGGCAGGGGCGCCGGGAATCGAACCCGGATCAGCAGAGTCGCATTCTGCTATGCTATCCATTACACCACGCCCCTATTTCTGAAGACGAAGGTACTCGGATTCGAACCGAGGTCCAAGGATTCGAAATCCCTGATGCTATCCGCTACACCATACCTCCATGCTTCAGTATGCAATGCAAATTCAACATCTATGAAAATCAAAGATGCATNATTTACAATGCAAAACGTACCGATCACGTCATCTGCGATGACGGAGGGCCCGAATCAACGAAATAGAAATGTCAAATCTTGTTGCCCTCATAATACTCACCTTTCCGGTACAGGCTACCATAATGCGGCCACCGTAAAAAAACTTTCGGTCAAAACGGCCAAAATTAGAGGTTTTTTTTCTAAATCCCCAGTAATCCTAAGGGAAAAATAACACTATCTAGATTATTTTACTTCAATCATAGGCCTACTTGACCCACAAGATGGACATAACTGATCATCACTTTNGCCGTAATCATGTTTGCATGCGGGGCAAGTTGAAGCGAGTTCTAACTTGCCCAATNCTTTCNACNCCTTCNCCTTGTAATGANATATACCCACTATCNATATTTCCAATCATGTATTTACCTGCTCCGCCNATTCTAAGTAGAACATCTGGAGGTAANGTNACAGTACCTGTATCATCAATAATCAGTTCTCTACCTTCAGAGAGATCTTCAACATCAACACCTACTCCATGTTCAGCGACAAATCTTCCATCTCTAAGTTCAAGAGAACGATTGGCAAAAGCTGCAACTTCTTTTGAGTGAGTCACTATCAAGAAAGAAACACCATCATTTTCATGCAGGTCTTTGAACAAAGCAAGAACCTCTCTACTAGTTATCGGATCTAAGGCACCTGTAGGCTCATCTGCAAGAATTAATCTTGGATTTGTGATCAATGCTCTAGCAATTGCAACTCTTTGTTGTTCTCCGCCGCTTAATTTCATTGGTAAAGCCCTTGCACGGTGTAAAATCCCGAGCTTGTCTAACATTTCATCGGCTAATTTCAATGCCTTTCTTGATGAAATNCCTTGATGTCTAAGTGGCTGGGCNACATTGTCTCTNGCATTCATATTAGGTAGTAAATTTCCATCTTGGAAAATAAATGATACTGTTTTTTGTCTAAGATGAACTAATTCNGGACCACTCAATCTAGTCATATTTTTCCCAGCAAGGAAAACNGATCCTGCACTCGCTTTCATCAAACCACCAAGACATTTCATCAGCGTTGATTTACCTGAACCTGAAGGCCCAACAACGGCTATTGCTTCACCTTCTTTAACATCGATATGAAGGCCTCTAAGAGCGACTACGTTTCCATCTTCAGCCTTAGATTCATAAACATGATACAATGCTTGCGCTTTTAGAATACTATCAACCATTCTTACTCCCCCTTCAAGACTATTGCTAGGTCTGACTTTAAGGCTCTACGAGTAGTAACAAGTAGCGCCATTACTACTGCTGCAAATACAGATAATGAGACAAATCCAAGTTGTAACCAAGGATAAACTAATTCTCTTCGAATACTGGTGGATGTACCTCCAAATATTCCAAAGATAAATCCAAACACATCAAAGAAACCGTTGAAAGAGAATGCGAGACCAATTCCAAGAATCAAACCTAGAACCATTGATACCATCACAATTGATAAAATCTCAAACAATACTAACCGTAAAATTTGATTTGGACTTGCTCCTATTGCTTGAAGAACTGCTAGTTCTTTCTTTCTCTGGTTGAGCACTAATGACAAGAATACGAAACTAGATGCAACTGCTGCAATACTAGCAACTACNAATTGTAGAGATAGAAGACCGGGGGTTCCAAAAATCAAACCTCCATTTCTTTCTACGGTTTTATGTTCACTCGCCCAATCTGTTACTCCTGCAACTCTTGAGTCTGCTTCAATATTAGAGCCTAGAGTCTCCAAGTCTTCACCTTCAACTCCATCAACCTTGAATATCCATGTTGTAGAATTATGATTTAAAGTTCTATTCTCTCCAACTAAAGTTCTCCACGAGGATTCACCAATTATCAACTCACTATCGATAGTGGTTGTTGAAATTCCTGGAATATACTTGTGAAGACCCATGTATTCTAATGTGATATTGTGAGGAATAACAACGAATTCAACCTGTACTCCAGAAGAAGCAAAAATCGGAGCTGCTAGTGGAGTTGGAATAAACGATGCCCCTGATTCGCATCCAGTCATATTTGCCATACTTCCATCAGGGCAAGTTGCGTTTCCAAGAATTGNTTGTGAGAAATCGACATCGCCAAATAAACCGGCCATATTAGCGCCTGTAAGGTTCGCTTGAGACATAGAACCATCTGTAAGTTCGACTATTACTGTGTTGATTAAATTAGTATCTTGAAGGTTAGCATTATCTAAATTAGTACCAACCAAAATCGATTCACTAAGATTTGAACCTTGAAGATTTGCTCCAGAAAGATTTGCTCCACTAAAGTCTAGCCGACTTAGGTTTCGGTAACTCAAATCCTGTCCAGAAAAATCGACATCGCTTAGATCTAAATTCATCAATTCTGTATATTCTAAAAATAGTTCAAAGGGATCGATGTCATCTGTACTGTTAATGAATCTAAATGATACTTCATCCCATGTAAATTCTAATTTCTCGAATTGTTCATCGCCTTCTTTCAAGAGCACATCATCTAAATTACCACCTTTGCCGCTATCAGAACCAGCAATTTTCAGAGTATAGGCTGAGTCTTCACCTGCAGTAAAACCAAGTTTAGAGTATGCATCTAAAGCATCTGAAACATCAGTTCCGGGAATAGATTGTTCGTTCCATTTCAAGACTTCATCACTATCATCGAGAATAACCCAAGTGCGTAGTGTATCACCGCCTTCAGTTGGTTTCAACAGAATACTTGGAACGGTGGTCGCAACTGCAGTGGCACTTCCATCGTATGTCTCATTGAATATCTCATTGAATATAGAAAGGGCTTGTGACTGATTTTGAGGATTTTCAAAAGTCACTTGTACATCAGAACCGACCGTGGCATCGACCGTTCTTTCATCGACAAGAGTGCCTGTATATCCTTGTACAGCCGCTAAAGTTACAATTGAAAGCGTCAAAAGCATAATTACTGCTAATCGATTTACTGATTCTGTTGAACCCGAACCTTTCAAGCCTCTTTTGACATCTTTCAATAGTCGGGAACGTCCAAATAATAACAGCATAATTTGAGGACCTTTTGCTCCGATTCTTCCTAGTAGCAATGCCCCACCAATCCAAAGTAAAAATGGTCCAAAAATTCCGAGAAGACCTTCAAAGAAGAAGTTTGAAACTATTCCATCTTCGCTACCATTCATTTCTAGCCAAGTATCTATTACAGAAATTAAGCCAAAGATGAAACATAACCAGTGGAGCCATCTCTTTGGTTCCGCTTCTTGTAATGTACTTTTGACACCCTCCTCAATCTCTAATTCGATGAATTTCTGGGAACGCTTCCTTCCGAAAAGAATAGCTAGACCAAGTGTAGAAAGAGCAGTGAATAATGTAGACCCGAAACTCAGTGCAGGATCTATATCATATTCACCAGTCCTAAATTCCATAAAACCAACTGCTGAAAGAACAACTGGTACAGAAAACATAGCCAAAAGATATCCAGCAATCCAAGCGACAGAAGAAAACACGGCTAACTCCAATAAAACCATTCCTTGGAGTCCAGCGCTATCAGCACCAATTACTCGATGGATACTTATTTCCTTGCGGCGTTGTTCAAGTGAAAGTATTAGTCCATAAACAAGAACTGCCAAAGACATTACAACAATCGGCACCATGATAATATAGTCAAAAGTCTGAATCAGGCCAAGGAATATATTGAGGAAAGTAATCGTTCCTCCAACAATATCAGTGTAAAATAATTCTACACCTTCTGATGTATAATTATCAGCCATAATATCGCTCTTCAATACATTGAGCCAATCTTGAGCATCTGCAGTTGATGAGGTTGGCAACTGACTTCTATCGATGGTAACTCCGAGATACATGTGGTCGTAATCCATTAGAGTCGCCCTTTGACTTTCATCTAGAGCAGTCCAAGTAGTAAAAATTGGATTAGGTGCAAGAGTAGGGTTTCCTAAATCCCATGGTTGATAGATCCCTACAACTGTCATGTTTGTCATGATAATTGATTGACGACAGTATATTTTCCCATTTGGCGATGCTGAAGCTACTCCTGGGCAAGATTCAACTAATTCCACACCACCAGAATCAAAGAATTCACTATCAACAACGTAAACAAACTCTACTGTTTCTAGTACATCTCCAACTTCTGCTTTGGCTTGTGAAGCGATATTGGATGGAATAATTACTCCTCTTTGAGAAGACATGTTTGCAGGATCTGGCCATTCCCCTTGACCTTGGATTATTCTTTCTCCATACCTACTGGCTAATTCTCCGTCAAAAGCCTCTGGTCCCATTAATCGAATCGAACGCATGTCGGAGATTGGTGGACCGCCGTCATCTAATTCAGGATATTTGAATGTAACATTTAGCCAGTATGGATTTTGTTCGTCGGTTATAGACCTCATTTCAAGAGGTTGAGCAAAGACAAAATCTTCATTGAAAAATCCTCCACTATGGATTCCTTGGCGTCCAAAAATTAGAGCGCAGTCACTCAACTCCTCAGAATACTTTTCCATTAATTCTGTACAGACATTCTGCATCGTTGTAGTATTATTTGACCAACCATCTGCTCCTTCAGCCGGTTCCCGTGCATATTCAATCTTAGCATCAATTGGCTCGCCGCTCAATGATTCATCAAAGAAAATTTGAGAAAGTCCAACACCGTATGCAAAAACAGTTGTGATAACTAAAGATGCAAGGAAAACTCCTGCCACGACTGCTAATCCTCTCTCTCTCCCTCGCCAAGCACTCTGTGAAGCAAGTCTGATATTTTCTGGAGCGTCACGAATTCTTCTTCGCCATTTTTCGATGAAATTAATTTTAGGGACCTCATCAACACTGAAGGCATCAAAATTTTCCTCTTCAGATTTAGAACTCATTCTTCTTCACCTTCAGATTCATCAATTCCCCAAGCGCTCCTAATATCAGAAGCCTTTGTTTTACCATCTGTCAAAAGTAACATTCGATCTGCATTAGAGGCAAGTTCAGGATCATGCGTTACCATTAGAATAGATATCGGATTTTCTTTGTCATGACATAGGTCTTTGAAAAGTTGCAATACCTCTTTCCCGCTGGCTATATCTAAGTTACCTGTAGGTTCATCGGCAAGAAGTAGTGGGCGATTTCCAGCGATAGCTCTAGCGATTGCAACTCTTTGTTGCTGACCACCAGATAACTGCTCAGGAATGTGGTGCATTCTATCACCTAAGTCAACTCTTTTCAACGCATTAGAGGCTCTAATTTCAGCTTCCTTAGATTCTATGCCCGATAACTCTAGAGCCATTGCTACATTATCTAAGGCGGAAAGATGATTCAGTAAATGGAAATCTTGGAATATCCAGCCAACAAGTTCACGACGGACATCAACAACATTTGAAGGGCCTTTTAGTCCATAATCTCTAGCCTTAAGGGTAATTCTCCCCCCGTCACCGGGCAATAAGCCACCTATAATGTTGAGAAGTGTGGATTTACCACAACCCGATGGACCCATCAAGGCGACCAGTTCGCCGGTCTTCATTTCCATATCAATTCCTTTTAGAACTTGAAGTTTATTTGATCCCATCCCAAATGACTTAGTTAGTTGTTCAATTTCTAGCATGATATCCACTAATAAGCAGCATCATTAGGTTTTCATATATATATGAATGTTTCAATTTATTACCTAAGTGCTTTTTTCATTCGCCAATGAAATAATGGTGGAATTAGAGCAGTCCAGAACATAATATAGTAACCATTCGGCAGTTGCGGAGACTCATCGTGTACGGATAAGTCTTGATAGGGAGTACTCGATTTTAGATGATGTGAAGGATGCAATGGCAATTCCATTAAAGTCCACCTTGACCAACGATGCCTACTTTCCCAAGCATGAGATGCATTTGCCCTTTCATCCATTCCACGTGACAAACCATAATGTTGTAAATAATTGACAAATTCTAACAAGAAAATCGCGATTACCGCCTGACCAATGAAGGCTAAGAAAATAATTTCAGAAATCAAAAACAATGACATCAACAATACCGCTTCAACAAGGAATGATATCCTCACATCTTTTGGTCGGGCTTTGTATGCACCCTTTATCTGAAGCGGGATTGTACGTAAAAAATGAAAATATACATTTCTGCCAATTGGAGCAGAGGTTGGATCGATAGGACGTGCCCAATGTTTGTGATGAGTATGATTATGTTCGACTGTGAAATGTAAATAATTAACACATAATAAATCAAGTCTAGCAAGCCACCAACTGAAAGATTTAGGCTTCCTATGTCCTAACTCATGAGCGGTAATAATACCTGATGCGCCTGAACTTAAACCAACTGATATGACTCCTAGAATAAAAAATGAATCTAGAGGAGATGTCAAAATTTTCCAAAATAAAACAAGTATTACCACTGGAACTAGAAAACCATGAATGTGTACAATAACATCAAATGGACGACGACTATCAAAAGATGGAACTTCTGAACTTGTTCCAGAGATATAGTCTAAAATTGGATACAATCCCAGTGCAAGATAGATTGTTGATCCCATCCACCATCCACCGAGATAAATTCCCAGTATAGTAACCAACGGCGTTAATAATCCGAGAAGATGATACATCCACCGAACCATGCTCTACGATAGACTGGTCAGTTAAGGAACTTAGTATTACAAAATCAGTTTTTGCGACTAAAAAATCTTGAAAACCAGGAAGGTGCAAATTTAATTCCGCTACGGAATTGTTGTGACTCAAGGACCATCTCGACGTATTGATCTAGATAATCATCCATCAGTTGCCACCTCTAATTCCATACATTCCGCGGGTATCAGGAGCTGCACGAAAATCGGCCACTGCCTGAATCACTTTGTCAACCCAACTGGAAAAAATACCATTTCGGTAAACTTGTTTTTCCATTATTTCTTCTACATAAGTATCTAATTCTTTATCCATATTATCCGCCTCAGTTATTATTGTTGCTTCAGTGTAAATTAGGAACCCGAACTATATTAATAAGCGGTAACAAAGCCAACACATAGGTGTAAAAAATAAATTAAGTGTAGTAAAAACAACCATTATAGTTTATCTTTTTACTCAAAGATACAAGACTCAGCTGAGTTTCCCCGGAGTTCTTTCAAAATTTTTAGGCGCGCCATTGATAAAAAGATCACTGGTGGCTAGTTTATCCGAGCCTAACCCGACACCACTAATGGGACCGAGGAAGACGGCTCAGGAGAGTGTACCAAATGGGTATGGACCTAGCGTTGAAAGCAAAGTTGCAAAAGCAAAGATACCACATTGTGGGAGAACATGGCGGGGTTAAAACCTGCCACTGGACCAAAGAATCTCTACTCAGAGACAGACAATGCTACAAAGGAAAATTCTACGGCGTCCAAAGTCATAATTGTATGCAGACTTCTCCGGTCGTAGATCAATGCAACCTTGCCTGCACCTACTGCTGGAGAGAACCCCACATGGATACCCTAGAATTAACAGACCAAGATCCGATGGAACTATTGTATGAATCAGTTAGAGCACAGCGAAGACTCCTTTCAGGATTTGGAGGGAATCCTAAAGTTCCGAGAGAAAAATGGTTAGACGCTCAAAATCCTAAGCATGTGGCTATTTCTTTGAATGGAGAACCTACACTGTACACAAGATTGGCTGAGTACATGGACTTATGTCACAAGCATGGCATGACTACTATGCTTGTAACCAATGGAACTTTTCCCAAAGTGCTGGAAAATCTAGATACTTTACCAACTCAACTATATGTTTCTGTAGATGCTCCAAACAAAGAAGTTTTTGATAACGTTTGTAAACCAAAATGGAATTCTAGAGCATGGGAGCAATTTGAGAAAACAATCGACCTATTACCGTCCCTAGATACTAGGATTGTCTGCCGACATACGTTGATGAAAGGGGTCAATATGAGCGATAAACACATCGAGCAGTTCGCTGCCTTAGACAATAGGGCTGATCCTGATTTTATTGAAAATAAGGGCTATGTTTTTGTCGGGCATAGTAGAGAAAATCTTAGTGCTGAAAATATGCCAAGTCATGATGACATTATGGATTTCTCTGCTAAAATCGCCCCGCTTACCGGAAGAAAAATTCTATCTGATTCTAAACCTAGTAGAGTTGCGCTAGTGGGTCATGAGATTACACCGATTCCAATTCCAGAACCTACAATGTTTTTCCCTGAAGACCTTGGTATTGCGCCGCCTGTAAAGCATCTCCCAATTATTCAATGAGTGGGAAAATAGCTGGTTTATCTCCTTGATGCCATTGTTTGTATTTCTTCATACAAATTCCAAACTCTAAACTATCTAAATTACTGGAAAGCCATGCGTGTACATTATTCCAGTCTTGTGAATCGAACCATTCTCTATCGTGGTTGGCAAATTGGCGTACAAAGGGGAAAAGAGCATCGCTTAGAGGAATTGTTAATTCACCAATCTCTAGAAAATTATCTAAATCATTAAGATAGTTTAAGGCTTTTTGTCGGTGTTCAATGCTATCGACATTTTCGTATCGATTGGGATACTTGTATCTGTCAAGGTGGTATTTGAATTCATCATCATTTCTTGAGATCCAGTCACTTTCAGTTTCATTAAGTTTCCAATCAAGTACATGCTGCATTATCTCAAGGCTTTCTTCAATAACGCTATCATCTGGTAACTGAAGCACTGGGACTGTTCCTTTAGGAGAGATTTCCATCATATGGGAAGGTCTGTCGCGAAGTACTACTTCTCTATGTTCAACTTGATAATTGGTTCTAACTATTGACATCCTTGCTCTCATTGCATATGGGCATCTTCGAAAACTGTACAAAATTGGATATTTTGACATTTGCATTTCTCCATCACTCTGGAGGTGTAGGGGGTGCATATCCTCCATCTACCGCTTCTTGGACTATGTTCATGTCAGAATCAACCATCATTGAAACTAAGTCCTCAAATGACGTTTCAGGAACCCAGCCGAGTTCTTTCTGTGATAATGAGGCGTCTCCTATCAACAAATCAACCTCTGCAGGGCGGAAGAATTTCGGATTTGTTCTAACTCTAACTTTTCCGTCTTGGTCTGTTGCGATAGTATCAACGCCCTCTCCAGACCATGTCAAATTCATGCCGACATGTGAGAATGCAAGAGAAATCATATCTCTAACACTATGTGTTCTTCCTGTTGCAACTACATAGTCTCCTGGTTTCTCTTGTTGAAGCATTCGCCATTGCATTTCAACATAATCTCCAGCAAATCCCCAATCTCTCTTCGCTTCTACATTTCCAATCCATAAGCATTCATCAAATCCATGAGCAATTCTTGCCGCAGTCATTGTAACTTTTCTAGTCACAAATTCAAGACCTCTTCTTGGACTTTCATGATTGAAGAGAATTCCAGTACAAGCAAACATATCATATGATTCTCGGTAATTTCTAGTAATCTCAAAGGCGAAAACTTTCGCACACCCATACGGTGACCTCGGATGGAAAGGTGTCTTCTCTGTTTGAGGGACATCCCTTACCTTGCCATATTGTTCCGAAGAACCTGCTTGGTAGAATTTACACGCTGGAGCATGCTTACGAATAGCCTCAAGACATCTTAGAGCGCCTAGTCCTGTAATATCTGCTGTCATCATTGGAGACCTCCAAGATTCAGGAACAAAAGACATCGCACCTAAATTATAAAATTCATCGGGCTGAGTGGTTGAAACTGCATTGTCGATAGAGTTTTGATCTGCTAAATCGCCATTCATTAAATGAAAATTATCATTATCGATTAAATGATTGATTAGACTTCTTCCTAATGCTGGCTGAGATACTCGCCTAACCAAGCCATAAACTGTATATCCCTTTGAAAGCAATAATTCTGCAAGATAGGAACCATCTTGACCAGTTACACCAGTAATCATCGCCACCTTGCCGGACATGAACCTGCGTAGGCATTCACCTTTTCAAATGTCGGCGAAGATTTTCGGTGTTAATTGTTTAAATGCTGTAGAATTGATGTACTTGCATGTCTAGTGATAATAATCGCCCGATTCTAACCATCATTGGTGCAGGAGGTATCGGCAGTCATACATTGGACCTCCTAGTTCCAGCACTTAAGAGAATTAAGCAGAGATGTGAAATTATAATGATGGATGGTGATATTGTTGAAAGTACCAATTTAGGACATCAGAAATATACAGAATCTGACATAGGAATTCCAAAAGTAAAATGCTTGGAACAAAAATATTCCTCTGCTAAAGAAAATAGCGTAGTTGTAAAAGGTGTTGCAGAAAACTTTCGCCAACTCGAACAGTTAAGAAATTCTGATTTCGTGATTATTTGCGTTGATAGGCCTGAGCCGAGAAGACTTGTTCATTCACTAGAGATTCCTTGGATTGATTTGAGATGTGGTGGTGATGGTTATCTTGTCATGTCTTCAAAATCTGAAAAAGAGCTTGTTGCGCAGATGACACCGGACCACGAGCCAAAAAGTTGTCAACACGACGGTGCACTAGAAATTGGAAATCTCGAATTTGGTTTTGCCATAGCTGCTTCATACGGAGCACAATGGGCATTACAGCAACTTAGAAATTGTCCGGCACCGGTACAAAGCATGGGTTCAATGAATTTTGGGCAATTGGATTTTCCTAAAGTAAACAGAATGGAGAAGGTGATACAATGATAGAAATACCGTATTTAGAACAATTAGAAATAACCCAGAATCAATGGTTTGATATTTGTGAACTAGCAAAAAGAAGGGAGATTGAAAATCCGATATTACTCGATGTCCAAAGAACTGCTTCATCACTAGGTAGATGGGATGTTGTATATTCATTATCACTTCTGGCTGGCCTTGAAACCTCTGTTCTAATAGATAGTGAAGATAATATTTCAATCGACTGGGGAGATCCTGGAAGAGTTATTCTCAAAGCACCGCACGGATTCATGGCACCATTCAAACTATGGGTTCACACCCACCCAGGTTTCATGGCATACTGGAGTTCTACAGACACTAACAGCCTAGCACTAGGCTCTACTATTATTGAAACAGCACTTGTACTTGGAGCACCAGGAGTAAAAACCAGTAGGAACTCTGCTTTTTGCGCGTTAAAAGAAAATGAGTCAAGAATTTCACAGTCTGGTCCACTAAATCAGTGGACCGATGAAGAAGTAGTTGATTGGAAACAATGGTATGATTCTTTGCAAGAAGCCAACTTGATGGAGAAGATCGTATGAGTGGAGTAAGAGAACCAAAAGATGAAGAAGAATTGGCCAGAGCAAGATTGGCAATTCTAAACGGTAAAGGACAAACAATAGAACAAGTAATCACAGATATGATTAATGAAAAACCAAATCGTGAATTAGTTGATGCTGTTAGAAATGGTATAAAACTGGCACAAGAAAATAAAGAACAATTGAACTTGGAAGAATTGGTGCAAAGTATAGTTTCGATGCAGAATAAGTGGGCATAATCAAGAATTATTGTATGTAGGGCGACGTCCTTCAATCAATGCAGATAAGCCTTCTAAAGCATCATTTGTTGCAAATATATCGTGTAGCTTTGACAACTCCATATCTAATCCATCAGCAAGTGAATTACTTGCAGTGGCATCAATCAAATCACTAGCCATATTCAGAGCAATTGGGGCTGCAAATTTAAGATTCTTCAATTGTCTAGATATCAATTTATCTTCACTATCAAAACCTTCTGGGCATTGCCCTTGAAGCAGTAATTTCATGTTTTCATCACTGTAAAAATTTGTCGCAAAACTCGCAATTTTACTATCTTTCTTTGCTGGCACACCTGGATACTTATTCTCTGGCTTGCCGATTTTAGAACAACTAGAGACACAGGATTCTACGCCAGATATTTCTACAAGATGTGTAAGTAAGCCTAAGTCAAAGGCAGTATCCGCTGTCATGAAGTTACCTGCTAAAACCGCCCATCTCGCCGCAGGAATGCCACATATCTTAGCAGGTCTTTGTGATCCACCTAAACCCGGATAAATTCCTATCGATGTTTCAGGGAATCTAAATTGAGTTCTTCTAGTTCCAATTCTATAGTCACAACTCAAGGCCAATTCAAGACCTCCACCTAATGCTAGTCCAGTCGTCAGTGCAATTGTTGTCTTAGGCGAATTTTCAATTGAATTCAGCATCTTGTGACCGTTCGCCGTAAATTCATAGATGTCGTCAATCGAGTCTTCCCTAATCTTGTCGACAAAGAATTTAACATCTGCACCAGCGACAAATGCTTTCCCAGCACCATCTAGTACTATTGTATCAACTGAGTCATCATTATTGACTTTATCAATTGCATTTGTGAGCTGATTCACTACTATTTCATTCAAAGCATTCATGGCTTCTGGTCTATTTATCGTTAAAGTTGCAATTCCATCAGAAATATTTGTATCTACATAAGTGAAATTCCATGGCTGATTTAAGGATGCTTGTCGCTTGAAAAACTCTGGAACTTTCCAGGAATTACTACCCTCTGAAAGTTTACACAATTCAGCATATGATTCAGCCATATCAAAAGCATTACTTACACCTATTCTATTCATCAATTCGAAAGGTCCTTTAGCCCATCGAAGACCAACTTTGGCACCTCTGTCTACATCTTCCATCGAGCATACTCCCTCTTCTACAATTTGTGAAGCAACCCCAAATACTACGCCATAAAGACGTTTTGAGATTATATCATATTGTTCACTTGAATATTCATTTTCTTGTGAAATTTCCCATTGCTGATTGGATTCAATTAAGTCTCTAAGATTCTTAGCACCTGTATATCTTGAAGTCTCAAGTTGCTCGGCTAAATAGTCGGTAGAATGTAAAGCGATAGGAGGTCCTGTTAGATTCATCAGTCCAAATGGACCAAGTCCAATTCGGAATGCTTTACATGCAGCAGCATCTATTTGAGCAGCACTAGCAACACCTTCCTGAAGTAATAAACACGCTTCATTAAGCCACGGTACAAAGAACCTGTTGACAACAAAGCCAGGCCTGTCAGCACAAACAATCACTACTTTACCTAACATCTTACAATATTGAACCACTTTGTCAACAGTTTCCTGACTAGTTGATTTTGCTGGAATTACTTCAATCAATCGATTTTTTGCTGGATGATAAAAGAAATGTAACCCAACAAACCTATCTGGCCTTCCAGTTGCTTCAGCCAATTCATTAACAGAAAGTGATGACGTGTTTGATGCTAGAATTGTTTTAGGCCCACATACTTGGTCGAGCGTATTGAAAACTGCGGTTTTGATATCGAACTCTTCGAAAACTGCTTCAATGACTAAATCGGTATCTGGTGCTGTATTTTCAACTCCAATAACTCCAGAAATTCGATTCTTAATATCTTCAACTTGCTGTGGAGAAAAGATTCTTCTTTCTACTGCCTCTGATAAGAAATCGGAAATTATTCCTTGTCCTCTATCTACCCATTGTTGTTCTCTATCAACCATTTGGACATCAAATTCTTCTTGTGCAGATTTTTGAGCTATACCCGAGCCCATGTTTCCAGCGCCGACAATTGCTACACTCTGTATAGGTTGCATGAACTGCCGAAATGAAACCCGCACATGAATAATGCGGAAACTTGACACGGATTTGAGCAACGCTTTATTTATCAAATTGGTAAGCGGTAGTTATGGAAATTACTCGTCAGTTCATTAGAATATTTGTAATAATTGTTGGGATCTTAGTACTTTTATCCTATGTATATGGTCTTTCAAAGACTGATGATGCTACAGCACTTTGGGGCGGAATACCGCTTAGTTGGACTAAATTTATTGTACCATGGATGTTTATTGCTGCCATTGGTTTTCTGATGTACTGGTGGACAATCCTATACAGCGTTGATGTATCGGTCATTGAAAATTTACGGTGGCCATGGGGCGAATCTGATGGCAAAGGAGCCAACCGATTACTGCTAACTTATTGTGTATTCATGATACCATCGATGCTATGGCTTGAAAGTACACAATTTCACATGAATAATGATTATTCTTGGACGCCATTCTTGGTAATTGGAGTTCTTACTCTAGCCTCAATTGGCAATATTATGTTCGGGCTCCTTGCCTACTCGGCGTATCAAGATGGAGTTGAAGGAGCAGGAACAATGCTTCTAGGATCTGTTATGCTGAGCATTCAATGTATATTCCTTGATGGAATATTGTGGAATGTTAAATTCCCTTGGTAGATTATTCTACCACTTTACCAAAAGANTAGAGGCTAATATCTGAGCCTAGAGAATTATAGGCATCAGCCATCCTTGANGAGAANACAGAATTATCNAATTTTTTGGCATGCTCNACTAATTCCNCTGGAAAATCTCGAACCTTTCCATTTCTATTCTTCCAATTATGATATATTTCAATAATCGAATCTTTCCACGATTCAATATCCTCAGGAGGTAAACAATAACCCTTGGGCATCAATTCGTTATGTGAAGGTAAATCNGCACATAGAACAGGTAGACCACTGGCTAATGCCTCTAATGGAGGATAACCAAAACCTTCACTGGCTGATGGGAATAATAGGCACTCACTGATGTCTCTTAATTGCATTAATTTTGATTCACTAACCGAAGGACCATGCCCAGTCCAATTTTTGACTTTATTTTGTAGAGCCAAATCAATTATTGCGGGTTGGCCAGAATTACTTTCTCCTTGTCCTACATGATGAATTTGTAATTCATTCAGAATCGAAGAATCTAATGTGCCTAGTAATTGACAAATAAATTGCATTCTCTTTCTAGGATCATTACTACCTACAATCAANAGATTACATCTATCATTGATTGACTCCTTCTCAACNGTCCGATTCTTTGGTGAATAAGAGGAAACATCAATTCCCAAAGGTACACAGATTGATTTTACGTTCGGAAAATGTTTTTGACAATCCTTCAAAGTTGCTTTAGAATCACAAACAAGTAAATCTGCACGAGCAAGACCTCTCTTCAATTTTCTAATATCTCGACGACGATAACTTGGTGGATTTTGCTCTCCTATGTCAATTTCTTGCCCTGCTAAATTTATCCTCGTTGGAAATAAATGAAATAAATCGTGAACTGTTACAACAACTGGTAATTTACAATTTTTAGGAATCAAATGTGCCTGTTCTTGGTCAGTGATGTGAACCAAATCACACGAACCCTTGGCAAAAGACTTGGTAATGGATTTCTTAACTGCTCTAGGGTGAGAATACCAACGCTTCCATAAACGATAAAATGGTGACGCTTTGACAGGCAAATCATATTCACAAGTCANNTCAAGTTCCCATCCAGGAACGTTGCCTGAATCAATTTGTTCAACCAAGTTATANTGNGCNGAGCCAAGGCCAGAATTACGGCCAAGNACNCCNCCTCTAACTAGCATTACNCGCTTGGCCATGGCTNGACCAAGGGCTNTCACCTATTGAAAGATGAGTCGCTTTGAACAGTTATTCACTCTTCTTCCNTATTCGTTGCCATAGCAGCAAGAACTAGACAAACAACTGCACCAAGGTACAACAATAGTGCGATGTAATCAGTTGGAACATCAAAGTTAGTCCAATAAGTCAAACCATTTTGGTTCTGAACAATTGAACTCTCCATTTCTTCTGCATCATCATCTTCTATTGTGGAAGAAGACTTTATTTCAAACACTTTAGTCAAATTATCCATTGTNGGNNCTGTNNTCATNAGACTTGCATCACGTGTATCAAGATAGAANGTAGTTGTAGATTCTCCAGCAATAATCAAACCAGATAATTCTTCAGAACTCATAGATATATCGCTTCCTAAGTAAACTGGTAGTGCTGAAGGTGTCGCTGCGACTAATCCTGCTCCGACACCAAGTAGNTTAGCTTGGATTNAACGAGTTAGNGGATCNACAGAAGCAGAACAAGTATCAACTGGGATATTCTTTACTTCGGAAGTTCCCGAACAAGTGATATCAGCAATTGCATATCCTGAAACATCTACCTTGTCNCCAGAACCAGTTAGGAATCCGCCTGTAGTTTCGTTAAGATATTCTACGGTTACAAGTCCGTAAGTAGCCGTCATCATAGCAGTGCTTCTCCAAGGTAATTCAGGTGAGCCATCTTCAAGCAGAGTTTCCCCAACATCGCAAGAAGAGGATTCACCAGTACAAACTGTGTAATTAGTTCCATCTCCATTTAGAAGACCTCCAGAGCCATAGTATGTTTCATTGGTTTCAAGTGATGCCCATCCTACAGACATGTCCATTGGATTTCCAGATGCTAGGAAAGCACTGACTGGGTCATGCCAGCCAAATAGCCAAGAACTAACTGATTGNGTTAAGTAAGGTGTTGTCATGAACGAGTCTTGTAAGNAANNTGGAACGAAATCACCAAAGATTGGTCCCATCATTAGTGTTCTTAGAGCACCGATTGTATTTGCATCAATACCACCATATAGCATTGAAATTGTTGATGTATTCCATGTCATTGGCTCCCCAGGGCCCATTGTTGTGAAATCAATTGGAGGAGTCATTCCTGATAGTTCACCATAGAGGAATAGTCCAGCGCCATTAGTAGTTGCTATTCCTAAATCTCCGTATAGTATATTTCCTGCTAGNNCAGGGTCTAAGTCTACTGCTGGAGCACCAGAGGAACCAGTAAGTGCTGTACCCCAAAGTCCGCCCATGTTTAGAGAGTTGGTCAAGTAACCGCCATTAATTGGGTCTTCNCCACCAAAGGTAATGTTNACGAATTGTGCTGCGTTCATTGTTCCAGTTCCNCCAAGTAAGCCCATTTGGACAGATGTCGTTGAAGTTACCCATCCAGCGGCCCATGCTGCTACTGCACCATATTGTTCCATGGTCAATCCATAAGTTGACATTGCTGAGCCAGCATCAAGTCCTAAGAATGTTGCAATTCCAAATCCTGTTCCTTCTGCATTGGTTGCAATCAGTCCAGATGGAGTGTCAGTTAGATGACCTGCTGTAAGTAGATTAGTGACATTTACTCCATCAAAGGAAACTCCCAAAAGGTTCTCCATTCTATCTGCAGAGCCATCATTATCCGATGGGTCAACATCCGAGTTACCACTGTGTCCACCAAGAAGTGCTGGTGCAGAGAAAATAATACCTACTTTTGTGTGGAGTGCTTTGTCTCTAACCAATGTTTGATTGAAGTCTGGCACTACATCATCGGTTCCATCACCATCTAAATCCATCATTACAACGATATCAGGTGTTGATGCGTTGGCATCGTGGTCGATCATCATTGGTGCGACATATCCATATGTTGTTGCACGTTGCATNGTTGTTGAATTCAATGGGTCTGATGCTACAGCAATCCAATCATCTTCGGGGTCGCCAAGACCTAAGAAAGCCACTGAGCCTAATGGTTGGAGAAGAGAGATATTGAAATTAGGGTCGAATGGATGCATAGTACCCGAAAGAGCGGCTTCAATACCTTGGCTAAAGTCTGCTGATGGTAGTGTAAGCGCATCTACTGGATTCATTGCTGCCCATGTGAGGTAAGCATTGGTCCCAAATGCTTGTCCAGAATCGGAACTTGTATCTGCTGCAATGTCCGCTGCAGTAGCAACACCGGCTTGGGTTGTGTTTAGGTCTTGACCCATCATTCCAACTGCGAATCCAGCCTTTGTAGCCTCCATAATTCCATTGANTGCTAATCCAGTTGCACCAATTGTTTGTGCTCTAAANGCNATNTTNAGTTGAGANACTGGAGTATCNCANGAAACTNCACTATCTTCAGCGCACTCGAATGACTTAACTTGGTTGTAAGTCATTGTACCTGCATCTTCATCATAATCTAGAATTGTTCTTTTGTAGGTTATGTCATAAGTGAATGGTCCAACTTTCTCATATGCTGGTGCTGTACCATTTTCCATAACATCTTCTACATTGGTAATATCCCAAGCATAATAATCTCGCTGGGATGTTGAACTAGCCCAATCGGATTCTGCTTCTGTACAATCATCATTTGCACACGCATTATCCTTGGTGAATGTTTCAAATTCATCGTCCACTGCACCTTCAACCGCACCTGTCGAAAGCATCGACAGAGGGGCACTCAAAACTAATAGCGCCAAAGCCGCGCCAATCATCATCTTACTGTTATTTAACATACTCATCGGCTCTCGTCATAGCACCTAGGTGTTAAACATTACACCTACTGTTCTTGTAAATATCAGATTAATAGTGCAAACAAAAATTACCGATAGTTAACTGAATTCAATTATTTGTGATTACATTCTATATACCAAGTGTAAAAAAGGAAGTGTTTTTCGGCTAGAATAATTCTGTTTAGAGTTGATATTATGCCAGAACCAGTTCAAAGAATTTCACACGAGTCGTACTCTTTTTTACAAGATAATATTGAATCTACAATTGCGATCGGTACATCGATTAGGGATACATTAGCGCCTTATTCAAATAAATCTCCTTACGATACTAATTGGGAAGTTCAAGCAGCCGTGGAGGCGCTTCATGTCTTTGGCTCAAGGTGGACGATTGAAATACTTTCTACACTGTATATTGCTGGCCCGAGGAGATTCAATGAAATGAAGAACCTGTTAGAGGGAATCTCTTCTAGAACTTTGTCGGATAAATTGAGATTATTAGCAGATGAAGGTTTGATCGTAAGGCATGTCGATGATGGACCCCCAATTAGGGTCAATTACGCCCTTAGTGAACATGGAAAAACATGTGGAAGATTACTTTCACCTTTAGTTGCTCACCTCAAAATTTACAGCGGTTCAGTTCAAGTTGGACAATAATTTTCAAAATTTCGATAAGCAATTACGGGATGCTTTAACAAAGGAGAAGATTAACCGATAGTTATGGCATTGCTAGCACAATGGGTTCGTCAGCGACCTTGGCTAGCTGCTGGTATTGCTGGTGCTGCAGGAGGGATTGCAGGAGTTGCAGGAACTATGGCTGCCGCTGCAAGTGCTGTTGGCGCTCTTGCATGGCAAGGGGTTTCTTCAAAGTCAAGAAATAATGACCACCCCCTGAGAAGAAGGGTATTATCAACATTGGAGAAGCACCCTGGCCTCTGTTATCGAGAGTTACAATCTACGCTTAATGCCGCTAACGGAACTCTAAGGCACCACCTTGACGTATTACAATCTAGAAAGAGTGTGACTGTGATGCATGTAAACGGACGGTCTTGTTATTTTGCCGGAGCACCTAGTCAAATCGAAGTTCTAAAAGGTATTTCAGTGAATGAACAAAGAGCAGCAAGGTCGCTCCCAATAGGACTATCATTGGTTCAAAGATTGATTATTGAAGATATTGTCAAAGAAGGAATTCCACGCTCTCAATCAGACTTGGCTAGAAGAATTGGTAGAACTAGAGCGACTGTTCACTCAGCAATCAAAGTTCTTCGAAGAAGAGGAATCCTCAGAGAAGATAGAATTGAATTGATGCCTCATATCGATATGGACATTCAATGGCATGGCACGCATGGTGTAGATTATGAGTGGCAAGACGAGCGAAGATGAAATTTAACTATAATTTTCGCCTCTTGAGAGACAATTAATACGCAGTATTCAAAGACCTTCGCCAATTTTTCCCGGCTGAGCAAGATGTTTAGTGTTCGAATTCAGGAGGTAGCATTACCTACTAGTGACAGAGATTTAGATAGCCTAATTTCATGGTTCACTGATTCATTGAGTCTTGTAAGAAAACGCGGCGAGGAAATGGCCGATGGCGGCAGAGCAACTCCCGTTCACCGCCTTCTTAGAGACTATATTTTTGCTCAACCAGAGATTGGTTGGTATGCACAAATGTTAGCCGATGAATTAGCATTAACTCCCGCCTCACTAAATCATCACCTTACTAGACTAGTCCAAGCAGGAATTATTGGATATACAAATGAAGGAAAAGGATGGCGAAGATATTACCTTCGTGGAGGTACCATCACTAAAGCAATCGAATTATTTTCTTTACAATGTAAAACAATTGTAGCTCAAAGACTCGACTTAATTCAAGAAATGTGGTCAAGAGAAAATCCTAGACTAATTTTAGAATTACCTGAAAATGACACACCGCCTCTGGTTTTAGGAATCGTAGACCATCGCCCACTGATGAGAGACAGCCCTGCGAGTGTACTTTCGCAGTGGATGGGTGATTTTGGGCTCCTAGGAGAAAGACCTGGTAAAGAAATCAATGCTAATTCTGTATCTGCTCGTTTATTTGAATTATTACTGTCCCGAAATGCTCCATTATCATTAGATGAGGCTGCAGAAATAATCGGTGAACAAAAACCTAGAATTGGTAGGATAATGGAAAGATTCCGTGCTAGTTCATTGGTTGAACGAATTCCTAGGACCGATAGATTGGCTATTGCACTTTGGACCGCAATGACAACACAACACCAGCGTAGGGGAGAAGATTGGATGTTGAAGAAAGGTGGATTTCAAAGAATTTTAAATTCTAAAAAACAGTCATCAATCTTAATGAAATTGAAAAAGGGAAAATTAACCATCGAAGAAGTCGAGGCTGAGATGAAAGGAATCGAGCCAAAACAGCAAATGCTACTATTGAACCTTCTTGGAGGAAGACTTCCTTTGGGACATAGATTACACGGCGAAGATTCAAGCCAGAATATACGTCGCGTTAAGGATCAATTAGATAGAGTCCTAAGAAGAATGCGAAGGGTTGCTGAGATGTTAGAATCAAACCTAACACAAAATTAGTGTCCAATGCTTGAAAAACAAGTTGTATAACCACTATATGTGAGCGAGTTCATTGGTAGTAAACCGGACAAGTGGGAAGGTGAGCCTAGACCACTATTTCTTGCACCCATGTCTGGAGTAACCGACCTACCATTTAGGCTACTTGCAAAACAGTGTGGAGCAGATGTAACGATTACTGAATTTACCAATAGTACCGCACTTAGTAGAGAAGCCGCAGTATCATGGAAAAAGATGGAATCCCATGAAACTGAGATTCCATTTATTCCCCAAATTTTTGGTGGAGACTCTAATGATATGGCAACTGCAGCAGAAATGTTGGCGCCTAATGCCGATATTATCGATCTCAATTTTGGATGTCCAGCCCCAAAGGTGACAAAGATTTGTGCCGGTGCTGCTTTGATGGGTGAACCTGATAATCTTGTTTCAATGGTGGAAGGAATTGTTGAACGTGTCGATATTCCTGTAACTGCAAAAATGAGGTTGGGGACTGGAAATAGCGAGCATAATGCAGTTGAAATTTGCAAGAGATTAGAAAAAGTTGGAGCGCAAAGATTGTGCGTTCATGGTCGGACACTAAGACAAAGATATTCGGGTGAAGCAGATTGGAATTATATCAAGAAAGTCGTTGATTCTGTTAATGTGCCGGTAATTGCTAATGGCGATGTTGTAGATGCTAGAAGCGCTACTGAGTGCTTGAATACCACGCATGCAGCAGGTTTGATGATTGGCAGGGGCGCTATAGGTAGGCCTTCGATGTTTGGAGAAATGAAAGTCGGACTCGGGTGGATGAACGAAGATGAATTGCCTTGGGTTAAGGCCAACAAGGATGAATGGTTTGAACTAGATGAGATCGGACAGGCATTTGCAACAAGAAAATGGTGCTGGGACAAATATATCGAATTATCAAAACAAACCACGGGAATTCAAGGTAAATGGATGCAAAGACATGCTGTGGCATTCAGCAAAGGATTACCTGGGGCCAAAAAAGTTCGTAGTTTGATGCACTTACAACCTACTCCAGAAGATTTTGCTCAGTCAATAAGTGAATTTTTAATTGGTAAAGTACACTCATAATTCAAAATCCCTACGTATTCTTCTAAGTTTAGTTGCAGAAGGTTTGAATGTGTAATTGGCGACAGTAATTTTTGGAGTTTTTGTTTGCATTTTTTCCCAAACTTGATTGAAACCATCATATGAAATATTTTCAAGTCCTATCGGAAGAAGCTGTATCTCAATTTCCTCGGCTGATTTTTGTATTGCGCAATAGGCAGTAATGTCAGGGTGCATTTGCATCACTGCTCTACGAATGAAATCGGGTATAACCTGCTCAAAGCCTTCTGAATCTTTCTTTTCCAACAAAAAAATATCATCTTGTCTACCCATCACTGCCTCGATAGACTCTCTAGCATCACCACAAGGGCAAGGTTGCTTAGAAGTCACCAAAATATCATTTAATCGATAACGGATTATTGGTTGGGTTTTTCTCTTAAAATCTGATATAATCGGGTGATACCAACCTTTTTCCTCATCTACCCATTGTTTCTGAATAACCATTATCTCTTCGTTAAGGTGTAATGTTCCATACTCACAAGTAGCGGCAATTTCTCCTTCGGTGGAAGAATAAAATTGGTGGACAATTTGCCCAAAATGTTGTTCTATATGCTTTCTATCAATATCATCTAAGACCTCGGCTGCGGATACTAATTTTTTGACTTTAAGTGGAGATTTTACATCTGCTAAATATCTTAAAACACTCGGTGGACCAATTAATATATCCAAATTATCTTGTAAAATCGATTCATGAATCTCTTCTAAAGGTTTCATGAGATCATAAAACTTGAATTCAATTCTTTTTGAACCAACCGATTCAAATGTATTCGAATTAGCCCGCAAGATCAAACCAATCTTATGCTTAGAAAAAATTGAACCGTCAAGACCTCTAGCAAGCATAAACCCCGCCCATCCTGCCTGCTCTTTTTCACTGACAAAATGCATTCCTCTTGAGCCGCTAGTACCTGATGAATATCCAATAGAATAGGGTCCAATTTTTGGTGAGAAGTCTCTTGTCTTTTCCGCTTCATCTGCTAGCCTTCTAGCTTCTTCAATATCCAACCTCACTGTTAGTAAATCGCCAAGATTTTCCATCATAATTGATTTGTCAATCAGAGGAAATTTCGACCATTCATGGTCCGGTAAATCTTTCCAGTGATGGGCGAAAAAAAGTGAATTTTTACGTACAAATTTAACCTGTTTTCTCATCCCACGGTTCTGTATTTTCTCAATTTTCTTACGGCTATGAAATTTTTTAGGAGTAATAAAGTAGCGAAATAATGTAGTTAATTTACTCATTCTAACTCCTCCATGCCCTGTTCAAATGTTTTTACAGGAGACCAATTTAACGCCTGCCTAGCACCTGAGATATCTAAAGTTAGAGAACTTGTAACCTGTCTAAGGCCGTATGGAGTAATTCTAGGCTCCCATCTCTTACCTGGAATTAATGAGGCTAATATGTTAGATACATGTGCAATTATCAAGATTGGAAAATAAGGCAGTTTACGTTGCTTGAAATTGGAGCCAGATTTTGATGTATATGTTTTCATTATCGAATTAAAAGTTCTAGGGTCACCATTAGAGATATTGTAAAATTTNCCAAGACTTTCCTTCGGAGATTTAATTGCAAAACAAACAGCATCAACAAAATTTGAGAGACAAGTTACATCAATTAAACCATCACCATTACCAATTGTCTTGTAATGATTTTTACCAATCAATTTCTTTAACCTTGGCAGTAATGTTTGATCNCCTTTTCCAAAAACTGCTCTTGGCCTGAGTCCAATCCATGTATCTTTAGGCTGAGTTAAACAAAACTTTTCACAATCATATTTACTTGCCCCATAATGATGTTTTGGTCTAAATCTAGCGTCAGGAGTTTCATCACTATGAGGCACATCATGGCTCATTCCATCAAAAATAGATGCTGAAGAGACAACTAGAATTCTAGAAATCGATTTTTCTCTAGCAACCTGGAAGACATTCTTTGTACCCTCTACGTTGGTTTGAAAAAATTTCTTTTTACTACCAAAAGGTGCTGCAAAAGCAGCACAATGGATTATTATGTCGCAATCTATTATTGTGTTTGACAGTTGTTCAACATCGGTAATATCGCAACTTTTCATTTCGAATTCTTCAGCTAATAATTCATCGATTTTAGATTGAGAACGGCCTAGGCCAATCACAGAATTGCCCTCATCTCTTAGACGCATCATAATAGCCTTCCCTAGAGTGCCGGTAGCACCAGTAACAACTATCTTCATCATCTCACCCTAGATTATTTTATGAGAAATATTTTTCCAAATTAGCACCATACCAAGGGGCCAAGATATTGCAATAACCCAAGCAAACCAAACTGGTAAAAGTGGAGGTCCTTCAACGTCGACTGGGATTTCTGTGAAACTAGACTGTCCATCCACTTCAAGCCATATTTGAATTGTNTGATTTCCAGAGAATGGAAAAACTATTTGCCCATCCCAGATTGAGATATCGTTACTATTTTGTAAATCTGTTCTCATTCTAACTTCACCCTTCTCATTGGGATAAACAACCTCAACCCATGCATCCTCAATATTTGCAGTCTCATTAGATGCTGGAAGAATCACCACCTCTGTATCAATTAGCGCTTTTGGAGGCCAAATCATGAATTCAACCCATACATATGTTTCATTAACATCAATCAAATATCTCTTAGGCGCATCAAAACCTTCTCCTTCTTCAGTGAAATGAATAACATGTCCACTTGCCACAGGGACTAATAAAATAGCAATAATTAATGCCAATAATGGAGATTTAGTTACTTGATTTTTTGATTTTTTGAGTNTGAAGAATTTCTCCAAGGAGAGTCGTTCGATTGAATCTCCAAAGCCAAGACTCAAACTGTAAAATATTCGTAAAATAGCTATACTAAAAATAACTGAAATCAACGTATTGAAAATTCCAACTTCTTGAGGAATATAATCAATGAATGTTGGTAACCAAACTACATCGACCAAAATCACCATTGCCACTAATCGGTTAGGATTTTCTAAAACAGAAAATTTTCTTGTAACGGCCAAAACTGGGAAAAGAAGCCAAGGCAAGCAATTTGCAGCCCATGTAGTATGAGGCGAACCTGGCCTGAAGAAGTGCTCACTAGTCATAAATGAGGTAACTAAAAACGGAACTAGTACCAAGAATAATAATTGAGAAGCAAACAATAGTCCTGCTAGAGAGATGGCACCATTCTTTCCAAGCCACCTATCGGCTAAAGGAAGGAAAANAATCAATGTCGAACCTGCAAATATAATGTGTAAAATCAACTCTAAACCTAATATTTCTAAAGTCCAAACTCTCGGATCTAAGAAATTAGCAAAGGCCAAATGGAAGTGATAAACCAATGCCCAAAGAGTTCCCAGAATAATTAGATTAAGCCATTTTGGAGAGTTCTGTTTTAGTCTTTCTTTCATTTGAAGTGCAAGTGCAATTGTTGCAACCTNAACTAACATTCCGCCAGCAAAAGTCCAGATGTGAGGTGGGGTGATAATCGTGGTATCGACACCATAACTAGTATGCCATAAATCATCGTATAGGCCNCCNACAACCAAGGTTAATAATCCACAAACCATCATCCAAAGACTGGTAGGAGCAATGAATGGACCGATGTAAAATCCCACTTTGTTCTCTTTCTTTGAAATGAAACTATACCACAAGATGTATGATGAAAGCATGATACTTGTCGGAATAATTCCTGCAAGAATCATTATGTGTGGGGGCGTAAATAATTTATCTCTTCCAACATCTGTATGCCACTGTAAATCAACTGCTAAGCCAAATCTAGCTATGATGTGATATAAACATAAAACAATTAGAAAAAGTAAAAGAAAATTATCCTCTTTACTTCTCTCATTTTTCATTGTCAAAACTCCCACTTGGCCGTAGTAGANTTACCTGAGCGGTCTACTATACAATGTTCAAGTGTATCATTATGTCCATCAATTTGTTGTAGAAATTCATGCATATGTTTACCAGATAACCATTCAGAATCACCTGAAAAATAATTATTTTTAGACTGCACATCTCTATCTTTTGATTCCCCCACTTTTGCAAATTTATTTGCTTTGATTTTTTCATCAAAGTGACCTGTTGTAGTAAAATTTACATTAAAATTAGAATTATCATAATCCACTGAAACCAATTTAACTCCCTCGCCAGATAAACCCATTACCGCTACAACACAATATGACTCATAATCCCATTCACAATGTTTTGTTGGCCTATCATCTCCTATGCACAAAAGAGCAAATTTATTGGTTAATGATGGCAATAAATCTGCTATAGCCTGTAATGCAACATGTGGGCTGCAACTTCCATCAGTTACATCAAATGAAAAACAGGCCTGACTNTCAAAACTTATGTCTGTACAATGTATATTCAAACCACCATGAATATGAGTCGCAAAAGCGGGCTCCGTCCTAAAGTGCTCTCTAAAAACACCTCCATGAACGATTAAACCNATATCTTCTGGCTTTATTTTTGCCTTTTTTATCGCTTGTTTGGCTAATTTCAGCGTAGATTTCAACAGATTAGAATAACCTATCTTGGTACTTTCCCATGAAAGCATTACGACCATTCTTCCACCCCATCTGGGAGATTAAAATGAATAGCCACCATAGCAAGTCCAGAACCAAAAGAAACCATGAAAACTGTTTCATTGGATTTCAAATATTTATTTTCATGTGAAATTTCTAATAACACTCCGTGTGTTGTAGATGCAGTATTGGCTGTTTCAGCACTGTCATTGTGTAAGAAATTTATTTCTCCTAAAACTTCGGTTGCTATTTTTGCCCCCTTTTTAACCGCTTTAGGTGTTGTAGGGTGAGAGTAAGTGTGATCTATTTGATCCCATTTAATATCCATTTTCTTGATNGAGCGTTGTAAAAAAACTCCCAAATTATNCAATACTCCATTTTGCAGATCTTTTGCTTTAGTCCTCATTTGAGGACCACGGTGATTTTTACATGCTTGNCCAATGCAAAGCCTATTGTGTTGTGCTAAAGTAAANGGTTCACTAAATTTGATTCTNCCCTCTTGTTCTGTAGGCCCTAATATNTATGCTGCAGCACCATCACCAACCGTTANAGAGGCAATTGCTCTAGGGTGAAGATATAGATTTCTTCTTTTTGCCTCGTCTATAATNGGAGTGATGTGNTCTCCTGAAACAATCAANGCATAATTAGCCTGCCCACTTTTTATTCTTGATTCTGCAATCATTAGAGATGTCGCCATACTTGCACAAGCATTGGAAACATCAAAGCATTGAGCATTGTTAATTTTAAGATTATCAGCAATAAGTGAGGCATAACTTGGCGATAAGTGCTGGCTTAATTCATGGTTCATTTTACTGACTGAAGCATTTATCACCAGATCGATTGAATCTGGTTCAATTTTTGCTCTAGAAATCGCTTTTTTNGCGGCTTCAATCGCTAATTCAAAACTTCCTTGTTCCTTTGAAACCTCATGGTGAGCTAGAATACCTGTCAATCTAACAAAATCTAGAGACCTTGGTAAATCGCTTGGAGAAGCAAATGAGGTTGTTGTTACCTTTTTTTCTGGCAAATAAGCCCCAAATGAGACCATTTCAGCGTATCTGTTAGTAGTCTCCATTATCAATAAATTAGGNATCTAGTAGAAAAACCTTCAACCGACAATCAAAGTTTCCAAATCAAACATTGGTATTCACAATTACTTGATTTCCGGAAAAGAAAGTAATTTCATAAGAACCATCAGCATGTTCGATACTTTCGATTTCTACTTCAAGATTTATCACTGTTGAAAAATCGACATTCGTTCCGTCAAGGAAATAAATCAGCGAATTTATCGGTTCAATCTGATTAAATGTTGTTGATTTCCAACCCCTCATAGGATCTAATGAGCCGTAGTAGGATGCAAAACCGTCAATATCATTCAATTGTATTAGATTAATTGTTGAACTATCAGACATACTGGTTAGTGAAATATTTCTTGAATCATTTACATCTAATGATACGTCTTGACCAATATTAAAGATTTGAGAATATGAATGAAAATCATCTGACTTAATCGAATCATGGATATAAACTGCTCCTTGATTAAAGAAAATGACTGTCCTAGTAATTTCTACTCCATCAAAGATGCAATGATTTGCTTTTACAAAACTATAATCCGGGCCGATGTAAAAATTTTCAATTACTGGATTTCCAATGAAAGATTCCTCTCTAAAGTCATAAGTCTCATTGTTTACTGAAATTGTATTATGTGCAAACACACTACGGATGAAAATTCTATATGGATCACTTTCAACAAAATTATATTTCCCACCATCAACAAAGAAATCTGTATCTCCATAAGTTAAAACAAACGATAAATCATCACTCTGTTTGTGAACAAAAGAATGGTAAGCGTTGAACAAAGAGAAGTAAATCGGTTTTTCAAAATCCCAATNNTTCTTGAAAATCGCAATTCCTGCGTCGGTANAAACGATATTATTTTCTTCAATTTCAACCCCTTGTTCNCCATTAGTTATCTCAAACATGAGATGCTCATTAGTAACCGATTCTACAGGATGCTTCAATACATTATCATTGAATGAATCACCTACACTAGGAACTGTTCCATCAGGTTTAGCAATATGAATTAGAAACTCCTGCATCTTGTAAACTATAGAAGATAATTTCTCGTTATTGTTGTGATAATGATTGTTGAAATTATCAATATCCATAAACAGTTTCATAACAAGTAAATGGTATGCTGGGCTGTGTTCTTTGTGTACGCCCGAGTCCGTAACTCCATCATCTAAGTGAAGCTCTAATCTATAATTAGAAATTTCAATCCATTCTTTGCTATCATCAAATATTGGAAATAAGGTTCCTAATTGTAATAAAGATCTATCTTGGTATATACCATGGTTATGACCCCAATAATAATTAGAACTATCAGCAGTATATTCTCCNTGTTTTCTCATCATATTGAGTAATTCTACTGCAAATTCTTCTTCAAAGATTTCAGAATTACGATAATTATCCCAGAAATAAATGAATGTCGAAATTCTATTTGCAGTGCTATGATCGTCCCAAGCCCTAGGTGATGCCTGCTGTTCGGGATTAGGATTATTTTGCATCCAACTTTCAATGAACCATTTTGATTCTTGTAAATATGTTATATTTCCACTAATCTCATATGCATTAAGGAGATGACTAACCATTCTTAAACTATGAAAATAAAATTGCCAAGTCCAATCATCGAAAGGATTCTCAGACCAATCAAGGTCTCCATCAAATTGAAAATTATCCCAATATCTCATTAAAAAAATTTCATCATTATTGACAATATCATTGGCTATGTCAATTGAATTTGTTGTAGGAGTAGTTCTTTTTACATATACATGTGATTCGAATTGATCCCAAACTTGATTTGCTTCATCTATATCATAATCAACAAACTTTTCGCTATCATTTATCACCTTATAGCACAAAGAAAATGTAACCAAGAAAACTACCAGTAACGATGTAATCTTGGACATGTTCTCTCTTCATTGATTTGTTATTTTATGTTAACCTGTAAAATGTATGAACCCATTTAGACATCCTTATTGCTAAATGATTACTAGCATTATCATGGATGTGATGTTGATCATTTTTAGCATGGTCATTACATTGATTGCTGCAGCATTAACTGTACCTGCTGGTTTCGGTCTTGCTACAATGCT
>PBXE01000038.1 GCA_002727485.1 Methanobacteriota archaeon
CTCAACTTCAAATCTAATTTGACCAACATCTAATGCATCTGAGCCTGCATTTTGATCGCCTGTTAAATTAGCATTATGATCATCATCACTTTCATTATCTTTTACAGTAAAATTAAAATAATCATAATCAGTCGAGCCATAATCAATACTATTAGTATCGTTTGCTGTATAAGTGTAACTGCCATCTTGACTTAAAACTAAAGTTCCATAAGATCCAGATATAGAAGATCCAACACTTCCATCAGGTATAGTTGTGCTTTCCTCTCCTGCTGCAACACCAGTTATTCTTAAATTTCCGGCTGCATCATCTGCATCTATAACCCCATCTGTTATAATATTAGATGAGCTTTCAGCTCCTGCTGCTACTGTGCCTGCAACATTAGTATCACTTGCTAAAGGTGCGGCATTTATATTTATATAACCTGTATATGGTTCGACCCCACTATTATCTGAGTCATCACTATATTCTGTTCCATCACCAACCTTATAAGTGAAAGTAGTATTATTAAATGAATTATTTGTTGGTTTAAATTTCATTCTAAATTCACCTGAGGTTAAGTCAGTAAAGATATCTTGAAATGCATCTGCATCATCTCCTGTAGGAATTACAGAGTCACCATCATTACGATTTACTAAATCGCCACTTGTCGCAGTATTTGTTATTAATCTAATTCTATCTAAATCATCACCATCAACATCATTAAATAATTGTGAAAAATCGTTACCTGTGAATGTATAAGTTCTATTTTCTGTGGTTCTTGCACCATGACCATCATGGTTATGATTCCTCTCATTTAAATATACTTTTAAATCAGAGGACATGGTTGGCTTATCGTTAACACCTAAAACTGTAATTGTAATAGTAGCAGTTGCTGTTTCGGATCCATCTGTCATTGTGTAAGTGAAAATATCAGTTGCTAAATCACCTGCACTTAAAGCATTTGCAACACTATTTGGAACATATTTATAACTTCCATCAGCGCCGATTGTTATTGTTCCATAAGTACCAGCAATTGAACCTGGTTCTCCTCCGCTATCAGAGTAAGTCGAGCTTGCATCAACAGTATCAGAATTTCCATTTGAGTGTGAAATAGCAGTTACTGATTTTGATCCCGAATATATTGTATCATTTAATAATACATCACCAGTGTTATCTCCACTTTCATTATCTTCATCTGTATCAGTACCATCTTCACCAGTTGCACTATTTGCAACAGTTAAAGTTGTGTTTTCATTTATATAACCAGTATCATCTGCTGGAACTGGATCTGTTGTTGAAGATGAAACGGTAAAAGTTAATTGACCAACATCTAAAGCTTTTGATCCTGAATTAGTTTCATTATCCTTTACTGTGTAATTAAATACATCAGTATCAGTTTGTCCTGCTGCTATAGAGTTTGTTGCGCTTGCTGTATAACTATAAGTTCCATTTGAATTAAGAGTTAATGTTCCATAAGAACCTGAAACACTTGATCCAACATTTCCATCAGGTATTGTTGAGCTTTCTGAACCTGATGCAACTCCTGTTATTGTTAAAACAGAATCTGCATCATCACTATCTGCTACATGTGCTGAATATAAATTAAATGTTTCTGTTGTAGCACTTGGTGCTATTGCTGTTGAATGCGTTCGATCTGTTGCAACTGGAGCAGCGTTGTTACTTATTGATATGGTATAACTTGCTGAACTAAATGCTGTGCCATCAGATACTTTAAAGGTAAAGCTATCATCGCTTTCAGAGTTAGCAGTTGGTGTATAAACTAAACTTGAAATACTAGCCACAGCAATCTCATCATCAGCTGAAACAGCAGATCCACTTAAAGTTAATGTTCCTGAAGATGGTAAGGTTACAATTTTAATTGCACTAAGGCTGCTATCTGAAGTATCAGCATCTGTAAAAGCAAAATCACTTGATGCAAATGTTTTAGTTATATTTGTAGAAGTTCTAGTACTGTAAGATGCATCAACATTATTTTCATTTATGTAAACTGTAGCATCAGCTGAGGTTGGAAGATCATTAACACCAATAACAGTAATGGTTAAGGTTGCTGTAGTTGTTGAACTTTGAGTATCTGTTACTGTAAATGTAAAAACGTCAGTGACTGTTTCTCCAACATCTAATGCATTAGCAGTAGATTGATTAGCAACATATGAGTAAGATCCATTGGCATTTATTGTTAATTGACCATAATAACCCGTAACTGCTGATCCAACAGATGCACTGTTAGGGCTACTAATTGTAACAGAGCTACCGCTGCTTGTTGTAGCACTTGTTTGCAATACGGTTCCTGTAACTGTTAATGCATCATCAGAACTTTCTGTTACATTTCCTGATGAATCTGCAGTTGCATCTACATCTGTATCGTTTTCTAATAAATCACCACTATTGCTTCCAGTACTTGTTCCAGAAACAGCAGCACCTCCATTTGCAACAGTTAATGTAGATCCTTCAGCAATATAGCCAGTATCATTTGATGCAGATGGTGCATCATTTACTCCGGTGACTTTTATAGTTAATTGAGCAGTATCAGTAGTCGTTCCATCAGATAATGTGTAGGTAAAATAATCTATTGCAACATCACCTGCATCTAATGCCTCTGTTGCAGCAAGATCTGCAACATAAGTATAAGCGCCAGTTGATTCAACAGTTAAGGTTCCGTAAGTTCCTGTTAAAGATGATCCAACGGTACCTGAAGTTCCTGTTCCAGCAGCTTCTGTTCCAGTTCTTATTGCAGAAATTGTTAAGCTTGCAGANNCATCTTTATCNCTATCNGNTTGAGTTGAAGAACTNGTATCNATTAAATCTCCAGTAGATTCCCCTGTTGTTCCTGAGTTAGCAAAATTCCAAACTCTATAATTTTCACCAAGATCATAAGACTTTATTTTATTTCCACTTGAAATCATATCAATGTAGTAAATTTTACTTCCATCATCATTAAAGGTTAAACCTCTGAGAGCGGTTTGGCTAGTAGTGGTAACGTCTGGAGAAAATTCTCCNTCAAGTGTAACTCCATCATTAACACTAAAAGGTGTTGCAAGAGAATATTGAAGAATTTTTCCATTATATTGATTAGAGATAAACATTTTTGTTCCATCTCCACTTAAAGCTAAACCTCTTATATTACTTATTGATAAAGCTACACCACCATCATAATTAATTGATGATAAATCATAACCTGTGGCAAGAGAAAATTGGACAACATTTTCGTCAGTTGCATGATNTCTTGTAACTAAAAGTTTGGTACCATCAGAATTAAAACACATACTTCTAAGTTGAGTAATACTGGGATCATAAGTATCAGTGGCAGTTTCGTTGAGAGTGCTAATATCATATGCAGTGGTTAATGCGAACTCACTTATATTACCATCTTTTATTGCAAATAATTTTGTACCATCGCTATTGAATGTAAACCCAGCTCCAAGATCTGAAATTGCATCTGACACCACTACACCAGGTACACCACTTACCGCACTGGCTGTAGCGTTTATAGTTGAAATATCATATGCNGTTCCTAAAGAATATTGAAATACTTTGTCATCATCTACACCAATTTTAAAAATTTTAGTACCATCATCATTAAATCTTATATCTTGTCCATGCCGATCTCCTGTTGTAGTGCTATCTGTAAGTGTTTTTGATGTAAGATTGGTTGTTGTTGTATCTGTTGTAGCATTATCACCATTACTTACAGTTAAAGTTGANTTTTCATNAATAAATCCATGATCATCTTGTGCAACCGGAGCATCATTTATTCCCTCTACTGTAATTGTAAGAGTTGCGGTATCAGTTAAACTTCCATCTGAAACTGTATAGGTAAAAATATCTGTTCCNATATCTCCATCATCTAGTTCATTTGCAGAATTTGCTGCATATGTGTAAGAACCATCTGCTCCGATTGTCAAAGTTCCATAATCGCCAGTAACACTTGAACCATTTAAATATGTTGTGCTTGCAGTTATATCTGTTCTTGTAGTTGAAGTGTCTGCATCTTCATTGGTTGATATTGCTGATCCAGAAAGTGTTCCACCAGTATGTCTTATTGATGTGACTGTGATTGTAGCTTCTTCAGGATCTTCATCATTTAATAAAATTTCACCTGTATGGTCTCCACTTTCATTATTATAATCACTATCTGTTCCACTTTCATCTTCTGCAACATCCCAATCAACTGTTAATGTTGAGTTTTCATATATATATCCAGTATCATCAGTTGCAGTCGGTGCATCGTTTGAACCTAATACTGTTATTGTAATAGTTGCTGTTCCTGTACTTCCAGATGCAGAGTCTGTTACTGTATAAGTAAATACGTCCGTTGCCGTAGTTGCGCCTAAAGAAGCAGCATTATTCGCAACATAAGTGTAAGAACCATTGGCATTAAGTGTTAATTCTCCATAAGAACCTGATAAGGCAGATCCAATAGTACCTGTTTCACCCGATGCAGATTGAATAGCTGTTACCGTATTTGAGGTTCCTGTATCATTTTCTAAAACATCACCAGTGTGATCTCCTGATGCATCGTTGTTATCTCCACTTGTATCTGCATCATTTGCACCATCTCCATCAGAAACTGTTAAAGTAGATCCAGCTGCAATATAACCGGTATCATTTGTAGTTTGTGGAGTTTGTCCAGTAACTGTTATTTTTAAAGTCGCTTGTCCTGTAGGAGAATTGGTTAAAGCATGAATATTGACTCCACTTAACTTTGAAGAGCCATCATTATCATAAAATGAATATATAAATGTATCTGATGCTGTTACACCATTTCCAAGTGCTAATGCATTTGCATTACTTGAAGTATCATAACTATAACTTCCGTTTGTATTAATTGTTAAGGTTCCATAAGTACCATTGATTGTTGCGCTACCACTAGAAAAAGACCCGGGGCTACCATTAAAGGAAATTCCATAAACAGTAAAATCAGTATGAGTATCATCTACATCAACATCCGTATCATCTGCTAAAACATCATAATCACTATCGTTCGATCTAGAAATGCTTGATCCAGCTGTGACAGCGTCAGTATTATTAACTCCCACAGGTAAATCATTAATTCCTTTTACGGTTACAGTTAAGGTTCCAATTGCAAAATCAGTTCCATCTGAAACTCTATACTCAAAAGAATCTGTAACTGTATCATTTAAATCTAGTTTATCTGTTTCATCCACAGTTGCTGCATAAGAAAAAGATCCATCAGCACCAATTGATAATGTTCCATAATTACCTGTAAGAGTTTGACC
>PBXE01000039.1 GCA_002727485.1 Methanobacteriota archaeon
CAAGTGCTGCCAGATCAATTCCTGCCGCAGTGAAAGCATCGTCGGTCGGTGCGAAGACAGTGAATGGCCCATCGCCCTCCAGTGTTGCTAGTAGATCTGCTTGGACTACTGCTGCAACTAATGAATTGTGAATGCCAGTACCTGCTGCTGTGGCTGGGATGTCTACAGGGTCTGCTGGAGGCATCAATACCTTATCAATTACGTGAATTACACCATTGCTCGTGGCTACATCTGGAGTTACTACATTAGCATCATTGACCATTACTCCACTAGTCAAATCGAAGGTTAGGTCGTCACCGTTGACTGCAGTTGCAACCATACCATCACTCAATGCACTTGAAGGAACATTGGAGCCAACAACGTGGTACAGGAGTATGTCTTCCAATGTTTCCTTGCCTTCTGGAGTATCGAGCGCTGCAAGGTCGATTCCTGCATCAGTAAACGCCTGGTCGGTTGGGGCGAAGACTGTGAACGGGCCGTCTCCTTGTAGAGTTGTCAATAGTTCAGCCTGGATTACTGCAGCAACTAGCGAGTTGTGCTCGCCAGTACATTGTGCGGTTCGAGGAATATCTCTTGGGGTGTCAGTTGGCATCAACACCTTGTCAATTACATGTATCAGCCCGTTGCTTGAAATGACATCTGTCATTATCACATTAGCATCATTTACCATTACCCCAGACTCGCCGACGGTAAAGGACAGGAGTTGGGTATTTGCCGCATCAGCTGACATACAGTCGGTTACTGCAGATGCTGGTACTTCTGCTCCTACAACGTGATAGAGCAGAATGTCAGAAAGTTCTGATTGGCTCAATGTCGATAAATCAACACCCAAATCGGTAAATGCTTGGTCAGTAGGTGCAAAAACGGTGAACGGCCCTTCGCCTTCCAAAGTTGAAAGAAGGTTAGCGTCGACAACTGCATTAACTAGAGTGGTGTGAATTCCGGTACCAGATGCTGTTAATGGGATGTCTGTAGGTGGCATCAACACCTTATCGATGACATGGATTATACCATTAGATGCTGCGACATCTGCTTGAGTGACGGTTGCACCACCTACCGTTACGGTAGTTCCATCGTTGGTGAAAGCTACCTTATCACCATTAATCATCTCTGCCATCATGCCATCAGTCACGGCACTTGCAGGTACTGAACCATCGAAAACGTGGAACAACAAGATTTGGGTTAGTGTATCTTTTTCTTCCTGAGTTTGGAAGTTTGCAAGGTCAATTCCTGCATCGGTAAATGCTTGGTCGGTTGGGGCAAATACAGTGAATGGCCCTGATCCTTGCAGGGTGGTTACCAAATCAACATGGGTTAGTGCGGCTACTAAACTATCGTGAACTGTTGTTCCCGCAGCTACAGTAGGGATATCTTCGGTTCCATCAGCGCTAGAAATCGGCAGACTGGAAGCCAATAGACAGGTCATAATTAAACATACAAGGGTTTTTCTCATAATCAAGAGATTTTTACCTTCCAGTTATAATAGGCTGTTTTCAACTGTAACAAATTGCTAAACGGAAAAAGTTAGCATCGATGGAAAAATTGTACTGTTTCATTGCCCCATAATAAATCGGTATTGTACTGAAGACCTGCTTCATCTAGAACATGAATACTAATTCCTGAAGGATATGGTGTTTGATGCTCACTTTCTGCTTGAACAAGATAGAATTCATCGACCAGTCCAGCGCTCAAAAAATGCTTGATGGTAACCGGGCCACCTTCAACCATAAGTCGCTGAATTTCCATATCGCCAAGGCGGTTCAACAAAGCGGGAAGATTGCTGAAATCTTCACTCAAAACCATCGTTTCTCCACCATCGGTCAGTACTTTACAGTCTTGAGGAATCCTTCCATTTGGGTCGATTACAATACGTAATGGTTGACGCTCTGCAGGAACTCGACGTATGTTTAACGAAGGGTCATCACGGATAATTGTCTCAACACCGACTAGAATTGCATCGCATTCTTTGCGCAATTGATGAACTGCATCAAGGCAACCTTCAGAAGTAAAGCGACCGGCTGATTGGCTACGGTCATCGACTGAGCCATGTTTGTCAACTGCGAGTTTTACCGTAACAATCGGTCTTCTGTGCTCGCACCAATACAGGAATTCACGCATCTGATTTGCTGCCTCCGCTTCAAGTAATCCGGTTTCAACCTCAATTCCTGCATCCTTGAGCACCTGGATTCCTTGACCACGAACCGTTGGATTAGGGTCATAATGAGCAATAATTGCTTTGTTAATTCCAGCCCACATCAAAGCCTCAGTACATGGTGGAGTGCGACCAAAGTGATTACATGGCTCAAGAGTAATGTAAGCAGTAGAGCCGTTAGGCGAGTGACCTTTTTGCTCAGCGTCGTGAATTGCCATTTGTTCTGCATGCAGCCCTCCAAGATGGTCGTGCCAACCTTCAGCGATTATTTCGCCGTCTTTGACAAGTACACAACCAACCAGTGGATTTGGCGATACGCGTCCTCTACCAATCTCGGCAACCTCAAGGGCACGAGTCATGAACTGAACCTCAGATTGACTCCATCCCATAGTCTGCACCGAGTCTTGCGTGTGGCTTTGTATAATTGAGTGCTTGCTTTTGCCCAATAGGGAAGTATTCATGCGACAAACCCCTATCGGATAGTATGGCCTCAAGTGGCACTGGACCAGCAATAATCGAGTTTTCGCCCGATTTAACCACTAAGAAAAAGAAAGGTGTCCATCGTCCGATATATGCTGAGGTATTTAGCAAAAAATTAGTTCAAGGTAAGCCGGCAAAAGTAATTCATTTGATGGTCAATCCATTTTCTGGCAAAAAGAATGGTGAGAAAATTGCTGGTCAAGCCTCTGCCATATTTGAGGAAAATGGTATTTCTGTATCAATGCATTTGTCAACTTATTCCGGTGAATTAATTCATATTGCAGCGGGACTGTCAACTGATGAATCTGATATTGTTGCCGTTGTCGGGGGTGATGGCAGTTTATCAGAAGTTGTAACTGGTCTAATGCAAGTCGGAAATAAATGTCGTGTGGGACTAATTCCTGCTGGAACGGGAAATTCAATGGCTAATGATCTAAGAATAAAAAGCACAGAAGATGCGGTGGCAAGAATTTGCGCTGGCCACTATCAGATGCTTGATTTAGCCAAGGTAGACATGGTTGCTGGGCTGCCTGGCAGTGAAGGTGGTGAATTAACACGATACAGTGCAAATTTAGTCACTTGGGGTCTTGGAGTAGATTCTACCATCAAGGCTGAGAAAATGCGTTGGATGGGGCCAATGCGCTATGATGTAGGTATTTTGATGGCTATAATGGCTAATAATCGACGACATGCTACTCTTACCCTGGATGGTCATGCTATCGAAAATGACTTTACTTTATTCTTGATTCAAAATAGTCAAACTGGAGGCTCACTATTACCACTAGCGCCTGGTGCTTCACTAGATGATGGTAAGATGGATATTGGAATACTCAAAAAAATGAAAAGAGGTCAAATTCTCAAAGCTTTCGGCCAATTGAAGAAAGAAGGAAGACATGTTTTTCATCCAATGGTTGATTATCATCAATTCAAAACTTTGGAAATTTCAACACCAAAGCCTACTGCGATAAATGTTGACGGGGAAAACATAGGTTCAACACCGCTGAAGATGGAAGTAATGCCGAGTTCTTTGAAAATAATTCACTCACAATGAGAAATCGGAAAAATCATCTTGTTCACCAAAGCCACTTTGTTTAGGCTCGTGTTCAGGCTCAACCTCTGGTTCTGGTGGTGAACGTTTGACACTCTTTCTTTTTCGAACTGTCTTCTTCTTCTTTACAGGTGCTGATGAATTACTATTTGCAACGCTCGAGAAATGCTCACGCTTCGGTTTAGAAGGTTCATTTGTGACTACATTACTAGATTTTCTTTCCCTCGGAGAATCATTAACAGGTGGTGTCCAAGAAGGAGTGCTATCTTGTTGGTAGGTGTATTCTTGTTCTTGATACCCTTTATCTTCAGTAACCTTGTCCATCTCTATCGATTCAACTGTTGCTACTACAGAGGATTTACCGGAACCGAACTCTGATGCACTTCCCGAAGAAGGAGCCGATGAAAGTACACTATCTAGATCAAAGCCAGAAATTTCTGTTTCCTCACTTGACTTAGCTGCTTTGGAATTTGCTTTTTGTGCTTTTGCTTCTTCCTTTGCCGCTTCCTTAGCCTCTCTTTCGATTTGCCTCTTTCTTTCTTTAGGAGAAATCATACCCATTGCTTTAGAACGGCGTAAGTCCGATGCTACTTTCTTTATCTTCTCCATCCCTTCTTTACCAAGCAGCGTTTTCATGGTAGACTTTGCTCCTTGGATTACAAATAATTGCGAGAGAATGAATAAACCAAACCCTCCTCCTATTCCAACAATCAAAAAGAATAGAATGTAACCTACCCTACCAAAGAAAGGGACATCTCCATAGGCCCATTCATTTTTAGCATCTCCATCATCTGATACCACTGCATCCTCTAATACAATGTTGTCCACCAAAACATACAGATTTTGTATGCGATTAGTTCCCGTCAATAAATTACAATTTGAATCAACTTCAGGGGAATACTGAGACCTAAAGTATCCATCGGTTGCACTAGAACCTGTTGAATTGACTAAGTACCCTTCAATAATAACCGGTTGATGCCATTCATGTAATGAGCGCATGCCATCGTGAATATTTTCTGTTGTTGGAATAAGTGCTAGAACATACCAATCATCATCACTGTCCGAATCTATTTCATCTAAATCCGCTGTTCCTGCACGGGTCTGTGGGAATAGTGGTTGATTCCATTCCTTCAAATCAATTCTTGCTCCATCGCCTTCTACAACTTTTTCAGCATCACTAAAAGACATAGATTGGATTGCTGCGGATACTGTAACTGCATAATCTAAACCTTCAATTCCGTTTATTGAATCATGTGAGTCGTAAAAATTACTCGCTGCTAAATAACCTGAAAAGGAAATAGGAGTGCTAGCGCCAATTGAAAGTGAAGTTGAATCGGATTGATCGCAACCTACTGGTTGTAAATCCTCAAATTCCATCGATTTATCTCCAAAACCAGATTTGATAGACGCACTGTCAGAGGAAAAGTCTACTTCAATTCCATCTGGGCCCCAGTCAACTGTTTTTGGGCCTAAACAACCTGCTATGGAAATTGACAGAACAAGAACTAACGCCAAAATCACTCTTCGCATGTTAAAGCATGAAGGGGTTTAGTTTGATAACTCTTCTATTGAATTTCACTAGTGAAACAATTATTGGCGCAGAGAGAGGGATTCGAACCCCCGTGTCTAAAAGACAGTGGATTTCAAGTCCACCGCACTACCGGGCTATGCGATCTCTGCAACGAGCCGCCCTACAAGTTCCTATATGAGTGGTTTTCCCTTAGTGTAGGATTAGTTTTCTTCATCATTCGCTTTACTGCGTACATTGATTGTAATAGCAGCCATTCCAAGTGCGGATAGTGCTAGAACGACCGTTGGACCCGGAAGAGCCGAATCTCCTGATTCATCGCTGGAGTCTTTTTCAACAATACCAATATCATCTGCTAGCATTTCAATGTCCGAAATAAATTCTTGCGGGTCCCATTGATCACCGGTCCAAGCAACTCTTGGCTTACGTTCTTGGTCTAGGATAAATGTGGTAGTAGAATGTCCCACATTGTATACTTCTTCAACTTCAACTTCTACACATGAAAGCATAGTATCTTCTGGCCATTCATAACCTTCGTCACACATACAATGCTTAGATGCACCTGAACCCATTTCCCAGCCATGTCCGTTACAGACCTGAGCATTTTGTTGATCGATTGAATTTTGAACTGCCCCTGGAATTGGTATATCAGAATCATTAGTGGTATTTCTTGCCCAAGCGATATGCTTTGGTTCAGAGATTGAGTCAACTCCAAGCATAGAGTACTCCCATGAAGTACTGGTATCATTCCAAGTATGAAGTTCCCAGTACCATGACGAGTTGTCTAGTGCAGGGTCTTCATCATTAAACGATGAGAAAAAGTGACCAAACTGTGGATGATTAGATGATGAGTAATTGATTCCTGCACCATCAAAAGCACCGGTTGTTAAATGCCATGCAGTGAAATTTTCTTCAAGACTAAACTTCTGAGTAGTGTTTCCAGGGTAGACTACTGAAATACTAGCATTATCATCTTCAGATGGGTTAACAAGTAAACTCTCGTTTGTATTTGAGGCAACATATGCTATGTGTGGATTGTCTTGTGCATCAACAAAATCGACACCAACGCCAGATTCTTCCCAAGATGATGAGGACTCATTAAATGTCATAAATTTCCAATACCAATCGGAAGGGGCTTCAACGCCATTAATTCCCGTAATCATATTTCCAAATTGTGAATGAGTAGAATAATTCAAACTGATATTATTGGTTTCAAATAATGTATGAGTCAAAGTCCAAGCAGTTGGTAGGAACATCAATTCGCTAGAATTTCCATTTCCATCAACGAATAATACTGTGGAATCGTTGGCTTGGTAACCATTTGCCTCCCCAATATGAGCCTCGATGACATTCTTTTGTACCACTAATCCAAACTCTTTCCAAATATCCTCTAATTCTTCTAAATCTCCAGTCAAATGAGACCAATTTACATTGTGTAACTCAGTATATTCCTTCAATCTTTCAGGAGTATCATATTCTGGGTCAACTGTTATTGACATAAACTCTACCTTTTCTGCATAGTCCGCAGACAATCCTTGTTGTACAGATTTCAACGATTGAGTGATTATAGGGCAAACATCTGGGCATCTAGTAAAAATAAACGCTACAATCAGTATATCTCCTGGGCCATGATGAAGATTTACTTCGTCACCATTTTGGTCTATTAGGGAAAAGTCTGTTACTTCTCCTCTTGAAAGTTGATAACCTTTGTAATTATTTGCAGATGCTGAAGGTACTGTGGAGGCTAATAACAATACTGTAATCAACAAGGCAACATATCTTCCTGCCATGACATAGCCTATACGACGTACTATTTTACTCAGTGGTGTTATCGACTAGCATAATCCCAGTCAGGAGTACACCAAGAAGGCAACTCAGTAACTGCTTCAGGATTGGAAAGTCCAATGCCCCAAAGCATCAAAAGAACAAATAAAACAGGGAATAAGGCTGTTCTTGTGTAAATTCTAGGATCTCCTCTCAAGTGCATGAAATAGGCTGCAATACCATATCCTTTGATTATTCCAACACCAATCAAAATCGCCCAAACCATTAGTCTTGTGATTTCAATTTCAGTGCCAGGTATCTCCTCAAAAAATACAGCACCTACTTCAAAAAGAGTAAAAAACATCAAAATGAGGAAATTCCAAAAATAGATGTCTTTTCCAGTCTTATCTAAAAGCCATTTTTCAAGTCCTGTAGCTACATGTTCTCCCATTTTTCCACCTCAATACAAATAAAACGCTGGGAATATAACCACCCAAGCCAAATCAACAAAGTGCCAATACAATCCGAAATATTCGATTCCTTGACCGTTTTCCTCATCATAGCCAACAGTGTCGGCTTTGAAAATCAAGTAAAGCATAATCAGCAGACCTACGAAAACGTGCAAACCGTGAGCTCCTGTTGCAACATAGAAAATTGAACCTTGAGGAGTTCCCACATCGAAGCCTTCTGCAACTAGATGGCTCCATTCGACTAACTTTAGTACGATAAACAGCGAACCTAGAAGTAACGTTGCAATCAAATAGTTTCTGATTGCCTTTTTCTTATCTGGAAGGAAAATTCGCATAAAATTAGTAGGAGCTTGCCAATCTTTGTCCTTAGCAGTCTTAAGGGCTAGTACAATGGTATAGGATGAGATAATCAAGGCAAATGTGTTAATTGCACCAGGCATTAATGTTGCAACGTCATATCTTAGTAAATCCGAGGCTGTTACGACCGAGCCTTCTGCGACCCCATAACAAGAGTCTCCTTCCTCTGATGCCCTAATTGCCCAATCGGTACACCACTCTGTGCGCACACGGAGATAAGATGAAAAGAAGGTCGCGAAAACCATGACCTCAGACATAATGAATACCCAGACACCCGCTTTTCTGATATGTTCACCTTCAAATGGAGCAGAGGTTGCAATTTGTTCTCCATGCCCAATAAATGGTAAGTCTTCTTTCCACCAGTTAGCAATTCCAAACATTATCACTGTAAGACCAACAAAACTCAATGCAAAATCACTCATTGCAAATGTTCCACCTTGAGACATCAAAGCCTTACAAGCCACGACGAAACTTGGGAATCCCATGAGGAATAATAAAACACCCAAACTGAAGATTATCGGTGAAGAAGAACCATGATGTTCTTCGTGNTGATCATCGTGACCATGGTCATCATGACCATGTTCNTCATCGGGCTGTAATGCNTTGAATAGTCCTCCAATTCCAAGGAANGANGCGTAAATGAAACACATAACTAGAATTGTNAAACCAGCAACGCGGTATGTNANGAATGAATGATGGGTTTTCTCGTAATTCTCTTTCAAATCCTTTAATTCNTCTTGGGTTGCTAATGGGTCTTCTTTAGCATCATAATACTCTTCTTTAGCGTCCATNTACACGTCATGCTTTTGATTAGCAACTCCAACACCTAATGCTGCAAATGCAATAATTCCGACAGTAAGGAATAGCCCTGCCATCATGACGGCGCGCGTCCATGTTGAATTTTCTACATGGTTGTTGTGGGTACTCATTCTTCAGCCCCCTTTGATTTTCCTTTCCATAATTTATCTGAGATTGAACCCTTATCGGAATGATGACCGTATAATTCGTTCATATCTCCTTGAGTAGGTATGTCATGGAATGAAGGTGTTGGAGGTGGTGACGTTGTCGACCATTCTAGCGACCAACCGCCCCATGGATCNTTACCAACAGGTTCACCTGTTCTTCGNGATTGGAATATATTCCATGCTAGAAGTAGTTGGCTTAAGCCGAAAATGAATGCNAATATTGTAACTGCCATATTGTATTCAGCAAATCCTGTTTCTTCTAAATATGAATGGGTTCTTCTAGGCATTCCCATAATTCCAAGTTTATGCATAGGCCAGAAGGCTGCATTGTAAGAAGCGAAACCAATTAAGAAATGCCACAAACCAAGTGTTTCATTCAGTTTTCGACCGGTTACCTTAGGATACCAATAATAGACACCAGAGAATAGTGCNAAGACNGTTCCTCCAATGAANACNTAGTGGAAGTGNGCAACGACGAAGTAAGAATCATGGAAGTGAATNTCAAGACCTGCAACTGGGAAGAACATTCCTGAAATACCTCCGAGTGTGAAAGTTACAAGGAANCCTAGTGACCACAAAGTATGTGTTTTCATGACCAAACTNCCTCCCCACAAAGTTGCTAGCCAGTTGAAAATCTTGGCCCCTGTTGGAATTGCAACAGCCATTGTGGTAACCATGAAAGCGGCACGCCAAAATGCATCCATACCAGAAGTCAGCATGTGGTGGCCCCAAACGATGAATCCGACGACACCAATTCCCGCCATTGCGAAAACCATAGATTTGTATCCGAAAATTGAACGACGTGCACTGGTAGCTAATACCTCAGATACTATACCGAATGCTGGGACAATTACAACGTACACTTCAGGATGTCCAAAGAACCAGAATAAATGCTGGAATAACAACCCATCGCCACCGCTGGTGAAGAATACCGTACCTATTGTATGATCAAACAATAAGAATACCAAGCCGATTACCAATGCTGGTAGAGACATATAAAGCATGAAAACGCTTACGAAGACAGACCATGAGAACAATGGCATTTTCATCCATGTTACACCTGGCGCTCGCATGGTAAACACTGTAGTGATAAAGTTNACACCACTGAGTGTGGAAGATGCACCTAACATCAACATACCCGAGATAAATGCTGTAGTTCCTACATTAGATCCGTACTGTGCCATTCCTTCTCCAAGGTTAGCCTCNGTCAAGGACGAATATGGAGGGTACATAACCCATGTGATATCGGCAGCCTCTCCTGTCCATATTCCTGTGTAAATCAGTGGACTTGAGAATACAAGAAGCCANAGACCCATTGCGTTAATTCGTGGGAATGCCAAATCTTTGGCTCCAATCTGTAGAGGTAGAACATAGTTCATGAATCCTGCAATCATTGGCATAGCTGCAAGGAAAATCATAGTAGTTCCATGCAGTGTGAAAAATGAGTTATACTCNGTTTCNGTAAGGAATGTATTCTCTGGTATTGCTAGTTGAATTCTNAACAANANTGCTANGAAACCTCCCACAAGGAAGAAAATAAAACCGTAAAGGAAATACAGAATACCNACTTCTTTGTGGTCNGTAGTTGTCAACCATGGTTTCAGATATGCCCAGAAGTTNCTGATNGAAAATGATTCAGGAGAGCGTGAATAATAAACCCACATTACCCCTAATAATACTAAAGACANGGAGAGTGCGACNGCAGTCAAAAGAAGTACTAACGCTCTAACGCTAGGTGCTAATTCCCCAGCATTGATTCCACTAATTGTGGTTTCATAAGAATTCCACATATCACCTTGTGAACCTGTTCCGCCGTTAACTGCATTACCGTGGATTTTGAAATCAGTAAAAACAGTGTCATCAGCAGGTGCAACCCATTCAAAATCCCAGGTTCTGAATTTATTTCCTGCATCTGTATGAGTTAGTCCTCCATCCATTTCATGACTCAGTGTTGGGTCAACCGAGGTAACTGTTCCTTTGGAAGCAAGAATTCTAAATCCGCCAGCGCGAGTATTCCAGCCGTTTTCTTCGAGTCCGTCGCCCCAAATTTCCATCACATCATTTGTGACTGTAACCGTGAAAGGATATGTTTCACTGGCGTTAAATTCTGTAGGCAGTCCTGTAACTATAACAGTGGTGTCGGATGATGCGCCACCGTGGCATGAACAGCCATTATCTCCAAAATTATTGATTCCACCTGGTGCAGCAGTAAATTGGGGGATTGCGAACATCGAAAGAAGAATCAATCCCAAGATTCCAAATGCTAGTTTACGCATCAATTATTCCCTCCATCCGTTTTCTTAACGCCTGTATCTGCGTCACAGAAAACTTGTTGTCTTGAATTTTCGTCAATGTATGAAACAACGTCTACTTTACCCACCATCTTTGAATGGTCAAGTCCGCAGTATTCGGCACACCGGATGTCAAATGTCCCCGGGTCATCCGCCATAAACCACATCACAGTGCCGCCTTCAAGTCCGGGAACTAAATCTTCTTTAACACCCCATTCTGGAAGCCAGAAAGAGTGTTGAACGCCCCAATAAGTGCTATTCAGTTCAGAATAATCTGAGGTCAATGAAAATAGTGAAAGTACAACTTCTTCATCGCATGGAACAATCAAATGATCTCCCAATGCAGTAGATAATTGATGGCCAACAGGAATATGTTGCCAAGTATGAAGAACTTCGCCCGAAGAATCTATGACTTCGATAGTTGAATAAGTGAACCTGTCAATACTAGAAAGTAATCTAAGAGTTCCTTGATTCGCATCAAGTCCATAATCGCTACTGGTTTCACCTATCGTTATTGTAGCATTGGTTGCCGCGGTATTGCCGAATTGAATTACCAAGTCTTGACCCCAAGTGACATCGATTCCGGTTTGTCTTGGGTCATCTTGCCATGTTAATTCTTCATTGTAATTGAATTCCCAGAACCATTGCTTTCCTACAACTTCCATGTTGAATGATTCATCTTCATCAGGGATTACCCAAACAGCAGTATTAGAGGATAAAGCGAGTACAACAAGCCATACTACAATGATAGTAGGGAGTACATAGAATAGAACTTCGATTTTTGTATTGTGACGATCGACGGGGAAAGAACCTACAACAATATGGTCAACGTCAGTTGTATCTGGAACTATATTTTGTCTGTACCTAGCCATGGCATAGAAAAGCCATCCAAATGTTAGAACTCCAACTAGAATACTCCAAAATAGAAATTTGTCGTAAAGCACAGAAAAAACGGTATCGTCTGCTGGCATGGTGTTGACCTGTTCTACCGCCCAAGTAGTGGACCTTAAGGATTTGGCGGATAAGGCACAACTGGAAGAGTTTTACAACACCTCTTGATGTGACGCAGTCTATCACTTTTCATGATAGTATATGAACCTTAGTTTTTCCTTTGAATATCGCGCCGAGCGAGTAAAATATGTTCGCTTAATGGATAAAATGTTGAAGAAGATTATTGGTGATTGTGTGGGAATGAAAAAATCTGGAAATGAATCTAATAATCAAGATAAAAGATTCCAGCTAGCAGGTTTGGCATTGAGTGAACAGAGAAGCAGGAACAGAGAGATGAATTTTCCAATCTTGGTAGAAGGAAAGCGAGATAAAATCGCCCTTGAGACTCTTGGATTTACTGGTATAATTGAAGTATTGAATCGCGGGTGGTCGATTGATAAAGTTGTAACTAATCTATTCGAACTATACGGTCAAAGAAACCCTAAAGATTCTGGCCCAGTAATTTCCATTTTGATGGATTGGGACAGAACTGGCGGTCGTCTACAAAAAAAGATTGTCCAACTAATGGAAGGATTTGACATGAAGATTTGCCAAGAAACAAGGAATATACTGATGAAGGCGATTAAGCCTGAAACTAGAGTCGTTGAAAGCCTAAAAGGATTGGCAGATAGATTACTACCGATTATCGATAGTTATGATTATCAGAACTGATCTCTTGTTCTCCAATCACCTGATTCTATTATTCTATTTGACTCCCCGTTGTACATGTAAGTCCACGCCCATGTAGTATGATTTTCATCAATGACTCTAGAAACTACTCTTGTGAACAATGAATCATCAGAATCATAACCATGGAAACCTTCAATCCAATCTAATTTTTCAAGGCATTCTCCGATTTCTAAACAATGGTATAGTTCACCATTGACTTGCGAGTTATCATCATTAACCATACCAGGGAAAGTCGAAACATGTAATAGTTTACCAGTTATTTTATTTTGACCTAAACATTCTGAAGAGTATTGCTCCAGTAATTCATTTCTCGATTCCTGTTTCATCAGCGTACCATAAACAAAAATATAATCCAAAGTAGGCTTATTCGATTTCGATTCTAGAGACTTATCCAAGAATTCTGTTGGCAGTCCTCTTTTATTCAACCCGTTCCTAATCAAATTAACATATTTTGAAGTTGGTTTTACAAATTTTTGTTGAATTTTTTCCTGGCATACGACATAGGTTAGGGCTTTTACTACGGCTCCATCAAATTTGATTACTTCGACCCACTTTCTTTCATAACAATTGTACTTCACTCCTTCTTTAACATCCATTAATTCAAGAGTTTTCGAATTTAATTCGAATAAAACTCCAGGTACTAAATTTCCAACAGATGATGGTACAACATCGGCTGCCCCTCCTTCTCTACTGCCTGAATAATAATGAAACTTTAATTCATAATCAGGAAGAAATGCTGGCTCTAGTTCGACCATGCCGGATGGGTCGGCTTTCTTGTTAGCACACCATTTAGTCCAATCTTCAAAATCAAGATTGGATCCATAGGCAAAATAAAGTGTAACTTCTGGTTTCATAAAAATCAAAACATACCTATTTCGAAGATATATAAATATTCAAGATTAACTAGTACCAGTTAAAAGCAAGTCCTAATCCAATAAAAGCAATCCAAAATAAAATTCCAACAATAAACAATCCAATGTTTACCCAACCTAGAATAAACGCTGCCTTAGCTGTTCCAGCATCTGGATGATTTGGTATTTGATCGGTGATATCCAGCGCTTTTCTAGCCATTATGACTGCTGGAATCGCAGTAACTATGCCACACAAGGCAAAAGATAGAACCGCTAGAACCACAGCAGTCACAGCGGAGGTTTGAGGGAAATGGCCTACAGCGATGCCTTGCGTGATTTGAATCGTTGACGGTTGGCCGTGTATTTGACTCGGCATTACTTGTTGTTGAGTATTGTAATACTGTTGTGAAGATGAGGTTTGAGTTGGCATCCCTTGCTGGTTGTTATCATACTGAGGCTGTGACAATTCTTGATTGATATTCATTTGCTCTGGCGGCTGATCTTGTTGAGGAGGAGCATCTGGATTAGTTACACCATTCAAATTGCCAGATATTGCGCTATCTTGAATATTATAAGTTATATTTTGAATGATATTTCTATCTTTATCATCAACTTGGCTCCAAAATTGGTCGCTTTCTTCAGTCACTGGATTCACGCCTATTTTCTGCTACGGCCTTTTTCAATAAAAATTCTATCTGTGCATTTATTGAACGGAAATCATCATCCGCCCATTTTCTCAACTCATCATGGAGTTTCGGGTCAATTCGAAGAAGAAGTTTCTTTTTCGACAATTTTTCCCGCCTCGATTTATGTCTATCATTTGTTTTTATTTTATTTTCTGTATTGCTTACCAAATGGATCTACCTCACACGAAATAATATGTATACAATCTAAAAATAATTGCTCCTAATGAAAGTATACTTATAAGAATCATAATCCCAATAGTGAAATAAAATGTTTTGGGGGCTTCGTCTTTCGTTTTCCAACCTTTATGTTTGACATGTACTCCTTTCCTTAGAAACGTGTATACGGCATAGCCCGTACAGAAGATGAATGCAATGAGATTACCTATGCTTCCCAAAATTAATTCAGTCGGCACCATCTTGATTCCCCTCACTGATACAAAGAGCCAGTGTTGACTACTGGTGTAGTGTCTTTTTCTGAACATAGAACGACTAACAAGTTACTAACCATAGTCGCTTTCTTATCTTCATCCAGTTCAATTATGTCCTTTGCACTAAGTTGAGCCAAAGCAAGTTCAACCATTCCAACTGCACCATCAACAATCTCTCTTCTTGCTGCAACTACTGCACTTGCTTGTTGTCTTCGCAGCATTGCTTGGGCAACTTCAGGAGCGTAGGCTAAGTGGCTGATTCTTGCTTCCAAAACTTCTATTCCTGCTCGGCTTAGCCTTGCTTGAACTGATTCTCTAAGTTCTTTAGCAACTACTTCTTGATGGCTTGAAAGAGCCACTCCTCCAAGATCTTTCTCTTCAATTATGTCGTATGGATACTTCGTAGCCATTGCTCTTAAAGCCGCCTCACTTTGGATTTGTACATAATTTTCGTAATCATCAACTTCGAATAATGCTTCTGCTGCATCAAATACTCGCCAAACAACTACTGCAGCAATATCAATTGGGTTGGCGTTAACATCGTTAACTTTCAACTTTGCAGACTCAAAATTTCTAATCCTGAAAATAACCTTTGTTTTCTCATATAGAGGATTGATGAACCAGCGAAATCCTTCGGTTTTCACTGATCCGACATATTTGCCAAAGAATTGGCATACTGTAGATTCGTTTGGATTGATTACCACATATGAATTCCACATAACAAACCATAATATTCCAATACATGTCTGTAAAAATCCGCCTAGAGCGATACCCGCTGCGCCAAATGCATAAAGTCCAAAACTACCTAAAAACAACACTGGGACAATGATTATGTGAACAAATAATCCAAGCCAACCACTTAGTGATTTGATTTCTATGTCTCTAAATTGTATTTCACTCATTTCTGCGCTTTGGGTTTCCATTGTTTCACCACTTGATGTCAGTTGGCGTAATATTATAAATATATCTAAATGATATCATAAATATATTAAATAATTCGATTTATAGCGAAAAATGGTTAATTTGCCATAAGGCCAATAGTTCAAAACCCAAGTCTGTAGAAATATCACTCTGGTTGGGAATAAGACCACAATTTAGTAGTAACTAAAGCCATTACTACTATTTTTGCAAAGTCCCAAATCAAGAATGGCTCAACACCCCACTCAAATGCTTGAGCCATGTCAACGCCATAGTATTCAGCTAACCAAACAGTTCCAATTATGTAAACTGGCAACATTGCCAATGTCCAGCAGACAATCTGTGCTTTGAGGTCTG
>PBXE01000040.1 GCA_002727485.1 Methanobacteriota archaeon
GAATTAACTTCTCGCATTGCTAATGCAAAATGTTTCAAAATTTGTACTTGGAATGAATGATTGAAATATGTCAATTACACCGACGATTGTCTTTCAGATTTATTGATTAATCTGTCTTGGAATCGAACCAAGTCTTTCTTTTCAGACGTGCACCGTACACCAACAGATGGGCTATAGTTTCCTCACCACCCTAGAATCTTCCTTCACGTCTAAGTGCGATCCATATAGGCAAAGACAGAATTTCCTAGGGAATTCTAAACATTTTCTACAATTAATAAAGTCTTGAGAATTTGTTGAAAGGTCGCCAAAACGGCATCTTGGGCTGGAAAGAATAGAGAAGATTACTTAATGTCCTAAGAATGGATGGCCGGGAAGGGAACTTCCGGGCGGTAAAATGTCCTGTAAACTCGATATACCATTGAGGCCCTCTGTGAGGGATCCATCGCTTGAGGCAGACTTGCAGGCTCGTATTGAAGATGGTCACAAAATATACGTAATGGGTGACATACACGGCCACCTCGCAACATTTAGAGCCCTACTTCACAGATTAGACTTAGGTCCTGAAGACAGATTAATTTGTCTCGGTGACATGATTGATAGAGGAACAGATTCTGCTGGCGTCATCAAACTTATCCGCAGCGATAGTCGAATAATATGCATTAAGGGCAATCATGAGCAAATGGCTATTCAGAGTATAACTGAAGAAGAAACTGTTGAGTTATACCAACCTTGGATGCAAAGAGGCGGAAAATCAACTTGGGGTTCTTACATTATCAGAGCAGATGGAGACTTATATCAGGCTAAGAGAACATTCTACAGCGACGCTAAATGGATGGATAATTTACCAACACAAATCGTCTTGGATAATTGGCGATTTGTTCATGCAGGATATGACCCTAGAATGCCGCTTGATTCACAAGGTGAAAAGGAATTATTGTGGATTAGAAAAATTTGGTATAACCATGAAACACCTGTGGACCCACAACGAACCATCATCTTTGGGCACACTACGACCACTAAAGTTGGAAAGGCAAATGGTGGAGATATCGCTTACTCTACTTTCGGCAATGAACTAGGAAAACCTGCATGGATTGCGATGGACGTAGGAGCATATAACCACATCTCGCCGGGATTAGCAGCAATCGATATTGCAACTCTAGAAGTGATTAAGCAACCAACTCTTAGAAGTGATAGATGGTTTGAAGTCGACTCAAAGCCGGTGAAATTCTTTCCAAAATTACGCAAGAAAAAATCTCGGTGGAAGCACCCTGATAATCGTAAAGAATCGCATGCTGCAGATAGTTTTGGGCTAATTGCACTCAGGCAAAGAAGCAAGAAAAACCTCTCTGCTGAAAATAAGGTTAGAGAAGATCTCAATCGAATAGGCGTAATTATTCCTTCAAAGGATGCTCAAATCAATTCTGAATTATCTAGACCTTTCACTTGGAGAAAATTGGCTAGAAGGGCAATGGAAGATTATACTAATGTAAGGGGAATTCCTGATGAATGGACTCATAATGGACACTTAATTCGTCTTGGACCTGGAACTGAATCTAGTAGATTTCCACCAAAATTACCCGGGCCAAATTCCTTCCCAGTATACTCTCGAGTCAAGAAAAAAGATATGCGGATGAAGATTCTAGTTGAAGAAAAATCTAGAATTGGAAGGGCTTGAACTTATTTGCGAACTACTACTTCCATAATATAACTATTCCCTATTAATGAGGTAAAATATAACTAAAAAGTAATATTTTACCGTTTTCCGGAAATAAATNGCCTAAAAACTCCTTTATACATACCTTTAAGTGCCAGTAGTATGTTAGGTTGCTCATGGAGAAGCAACCCTCACCAGAAAGAAATAGCCCGTCTCCTAGGGAGACTTTTGAACGAGCATTAGCACTTGTAAGAAATCAAACGATTATGAGGGAAGATATCATGAGNTTNAGTTTGGAAACTGCTATTAGATTACAAAAGAATCGTGGNCCAATCATGCTGTATGGTCTATGAGAATTGGAAGGTTTGATGTTTAAATCGCTCCAGCACTGACTATGGAAGGACTGGCTTGGGAGGCAATTTTTGCCGCAGGCACCTTCTTTTTCCTCGGTGCAATATCTCCTGGTCCAAGTGTAATGGTAGTAATTCGAAATACGATTATTGGTGGACGATCTCAAGGAGTTGCCTGTGCAATAGGTCACGGTATCGGTTTTGGAATATATGCAGGAAGCGCAGTCTTTGGATTAATTGTGTTACTAGAAAATGCACCTGATGTATTTTTGATTTTACAATTAATCGGAGTAGGATTACTGATTTGGTACGGTTTCCTAATGTGGAATGATGAAGTTAATCTAGAGGAAAATNATGAATTTGATACTAGTAAAGTAAGGCGTCAAGGTTTCATTGAAGGTTTCTCTATCGCTTTCTTCAATCCTAAAATAGCGCTTTTCTTAGTTGCAATTCTTGCCCAAGTATTGGAGCCTGGAATGGGAATGGGAACTAAACTAGCCATTGGAATATTGGGTATGAGCATCGACATGGGATGGTATCTAATTGTTGCATTAGCACTAACTGGAACAGGCGCAGTAGACTGGTTAAGGGAGAGGGGACAACTAATCTATCGAATTACTGCGGTTGCATTATGGTTGTTTGCCGCTTCAGTATTATACTCGATGATTTAGTTACTTTTGACACCTAGGGCAGAGAAATGTTGAACGATTAGATTGTACTATTCTATCAATTATTCCGCCACATCCTTCTTTTAGACANGGTTCATCTTCTCTTCCATAAACACTGAANTGNTGACTNAAGTAACCAAGATTCCCATCGACGTCTGCAAAATCATTTAGAGTTGAGCCTCCAGCTGCAATCGCTTTATTCAGTACAATCTTTACTTCATTGACCAATCTGTCCAATGCCTTAGTCGGCTTTCCTGCTTTTGTGACTAATTTATACGCCTGCTTTGTTGGTGAAATTCCCGCTTTATGAAGAGCCTCACAAGCATAGATATTTCCAACTCCAACGACAAATCTTTGATCTAATAATGTAGTCTTGATTGGAGAGCGTTTTCCTTTACATCTATCTGCAGCAATCTGTGAATTCCAATCATCGAATGGCTCTGGACCAAGGACTTCTAGCAAGGATTGAACTTGTTCTTCTGAACGATGAAATAACTTGACTATTCCAAATCTTCTTGGGTCAGTGTATACTGAAATTGAACCATCTTCAAACCTTATCTCCATGTGGTCATGCTTCCCATCAAATCCTGTTTTCTCGCCAAAGATAGATTTGTTTTCTGAATCATTAAGGTCGTATTTTGCCACTGATTTAGAATCAAAAAGGGTATACTTGCCACTCATTCCAAGATGTGAAAGAAAGACTAAATCTCCGTCTGTGTCGATTAATAGGTACTTTGCTCGTCGTCTAACTGCANTTATTTTCTGGCCTTTCATTTGCTNTGAAAAATTCTNAGGAAAAGGGTAACGAAGGTTTTCTCTACGCAGGATTACTTTGGAAACTGTCTTGCCTACCCACGCTTTTTCAAGCCCGCTCTTGACTGTCTCAACCTCTGGCAGTTCGGGCATGTTCTACTCAATACGACGAGCCACAAAAAGAACATGGTTNTCTTCATATCCNGTTAACTCGATACTTTCCTCAATTTCAAAACCATTTTCTGATAACTTTTCTTCAACCGATNTGAACAAAAATTGCTCATCTTCTCCAGTCCACCTTTCACTAGCTGCTTTGAGTGANAATAATCCAATACCTTCGANATTCAAGAATCTCTTACATGCTGAGATAAAAATATCCACTTGTCCTGATTGTGCTACATCTTGGAAAAGCCAGTCTACTCGTCGAGGAANTAAAACTCCCCAAGCAGAATGCTTTCTTGCATCNCCCAAAACTGGCACAAGACCTGGNCGTGTTTTTGCCAAATGNGTTAGATCTCTAAGACAGCGAGATGCTAAATCAACCGCCACTATTCGACCTCCATGTTGATTATTTTGCCCACATAGATGGTCATAAAGATGGCTGATCGATGTACCATGACCTGCACCTAAGTACAGCACTGTGGANCCTTTTTCTGGCAGTAATGCGGANTTTTCATACTTGGTTCGCATAAGCCCCGCCCCTAATTTAGAGCGATTTGGATCCCATCTTCGATATTCAGTTCCTTCAAATCTCTTTAGTGATTCACCATATACAGATGACTTTGGGTTAGCATTAATACTCCAAATAGCCCTTCTTTCGTAGCGAACTGCCCACGAAATCATTTCTGTAGCATTACGCTTATTCTTTGCCAACTTTTTCACCTAGCCTCTGCGTCGTGCTGGCTTTGAATTAGCATTCCTAATCGATTCGATTCTTTNTTCAATTTCATCGACTTCTTNTTGAGTCCAAGGCTCTCCTTCAAATGCATCGACCTTAGCGGCTATACTTGCTTTTGCTGCTATTGTTCTAGCTATTTTTCCTCTAACCCAACGTGGCGAGCGTGAAATCCAAGGATGCATGAAAATATGTCCATGTTTAGGTGGAGGTGCTCCTGTTTTTANATGATTAAAGAACGCTTTTTCTGCACCCAAAACCTGAACTGTTCCTGCAGGTAATCGCGCAAGTCTCATTCTACCGTGTGCCTCAACGCATAATCTGGCAGCAAGTATTGGACCTAGCATGATTGATAGTGAAGGGAGATGCTCTGTCGCTAATTCTCTAATTGCATTTTCAAGTCTGTCCAGTTTGCCTCTAAATNTTGCAGTCGACTCACCCCATTCTCTAAGTGACTTCCACTCACTTTTAGAAGGTCCAACAGGGGGTAAAGAAACATCTAATTTCTTACTAAGATTTTCTAAACTATCTGCTTCGCCAACTTGTTTAGCAAGACTAGTTCTATCCCTACCAAATCTTGCTTCAGGCAAAAATAAGCCAACCCATTCAACTAGCCTTGACTCCATGGTTAGATAGGTGCTCCTCATCTCATCACTTGCTCTTAGTAGGTGCTCCAGTCGCTTGTCTGGATCACCTGCGGCTTGTGCAACTCCTTGATTGGCAAGTGCAATTGCTGCTGAATCTACAGCGCTTTGAGCTTCATTACTTGGCAGTGGGTAATCTGCCTCTGGAAGTTCCTCCTCACCATGAACTAGAGGTTTGGCCTCNGGGAATCGTTCGAGTAAAAGTCGTGCCTCCGGAGTTAATCCTCCTTGAGCNATACATTCTAACCTTTCAACAACTGCTCTTTGATCATAGAAACCATCCCAGTTATCTTGGTCCAAAATGGCGCCTTCGGCATTGACAACCGCTGCTGCCTGCCAATCATACCATAGCCACATATTACAAGCCACATCGTTTTTGGTCTTCACCCTTACTAAGAATAATTAGTTGATATCTCTGTAACTGTAAATTTAGAAATATACGGTTTTTAGTGTAAAAGCCCATGGATTATTGCATATATTCAAGTATTGGTTCTTTCAGGATAAGTTATGTTTTGCCCTAAATGCGGAACTTTAGCCTTCCCTAGTCCTAATGGTGACATTTCTTGTACAAACTATAAGTGCGGATATACTGGTCCAGCGAATTTAGTAATCAAAGGAGCCGATGGTGAGGATGTCGATCTATCTAAAATCAAATCCGAAACTAAAGCACAAGACAGAGAATATGAAATTATCAAGGATTCCGACAAGATGCAAGGTATTTTGACTACTGACACCTATATGTGTCCAAAATGTGATTGCATCGAAGTTTATGCATACCTTGAGCAAACTCGTTCGTCTGACGAACCAGAAACTAGAATGCTAACATGTAAAGACTGCGGCCATGGATGGCGAGAATACTGATCAGTATTCTGATTCTACTCTAGGTGCTAAGAAGTATTTTACTTCAGCAGCACCATCATTGAAAGTAAAGTTCATCGACAAAGGATAGTTTTCGCCAAATCCTAATTCAACACTTTCTAAATTTCCAAAAATCTTAGCCATTGGTACTAGATAAGTCAAGGAGTATTGGCTTCTAGATGGTTTGTCGCACTCTAATTTCTGAACTTCATCACTAGAAAATTCAACTGTTACAGAATCTGTTGAACCTTGAACGTGAACAGTGAACTTAGAAGGCTCTATACTGAAGTTAACCAAATCGCCAACCTGTCTTGCTGCTCTCAATGCCTGAGCAAATTCAGCTCCACCAAGAGTTACTTTGCACCCTAACTCTAGAGAAGGTAGGGTTGGAGGAGATAGAGTTGAGTTATCTAAAGGCCTAATATTTCTATCAATTTTGCCGAGATTCAAGGTAAGTACACCTGTATCATCGCTATGTGTCATTTCGATAAGGTCACTAGGCGCACCTAGCGTTACCAAATCCTTTAGTTTCCTCATTTCTAATCCTAACTTAGTTTCATCTATTTCCCAAGTATCAAAAGCAGCAGCGTCAATATCCATTTGGATCATTGCTACATGCGATGGGTCAACGACCCTAACTTGTAAGCCAGTCTCTGAAAAATCAAATCTGGCATCTTCAACTACTACAAATAGCGTATCAACAATTTTGCTCATTAATTCTTGTCGGGCTGTGACGTTCAACATGAGATAGCACCCCTCTCTAATTGCCTTCCTCTTTCGACGGCTTATGAACTTAACATAGTAATTTCAATGAATAATTGCTTTATAGATACTTAATGGAAACTTTTTGAAAACCACAAAAAACTATTGTTTTCTTGTAAGTTGGTTAAAAGATTATAAGGCGTCATTTAATTTTCACGTCATGGACTATTTGAAGACCTTTAATGTAATAACGCTGAGTTTTTTGTTGATTTTAACCGGATGTTTCGGATTGATGGGTGATGAGGAAGGAGATTCCGCAGAAGCGGAAGACGCTTCTTCAACTTCTGCATTAACCGCACAGGATATTGCTGATGCGATGATTCTTGCTACTAATTCACCACCCGAATTAACTGTCAAAACATTTGATTATACTGATGATGATTGGGAAGATTCCGTAATTGAGAAAAGTAATTGGCTTTATTCGGGTTATTATGTGTGTGTTGATGAATCCGATATGGTAGATGAAGATGGAAATAGTCTTGGCACCACATTGCAAGAGCAAAGAGAAATATTGGCAGCAGAATTAGANGAAGANCAGTATCGACATNTAGCAAANNTGGTGGAAGCNGGTGATTGTATTTTGTATTTNGACTTCTTATCNGTNGATCCTGATGGCGATATAATCACTAAAGGAATAGATACAAATTTTGATGGAATTATTGACATCCCAATCATACCTAATTTCGGCATTACAATGGTTTCTCTAGATAATTCAACAGTTAAGCAAATATTTAATGGATTAGTAAATGCACCTTGTAGTCAAATTGATGTAGCATTCATTGCAATTGACGAACATGGAGCATCTACTGCAGAATTTATGCATTTCATTGGATATGAATCTTGTGAACTCAATGATGATGGATTAGATGAATTTGGCTGGAATGGAACAGACTTTCCTGGGCCTTACTCATTCAGTGGAGCAGATGGCGCTGGCGCTGACGAAGTTGTAGTTACCATGGACCAAGGTGGACATCTAGGTTGGGCATCTGTAAAAATCAATGTTAGAATCGGTGACGGTGAACAAATTACCGCTGAAGCATGCAATGCAAACAGTAGCAACACACCATGCTACGACGAATCAGGCTCTGCTTGGACCGTCGGTGAAGCTGTAACAATCACAACCCAAGGTTGTGGATCTGACGACAGCGGCGCTGCAATTAGCACATGTACGGTCAGTGTTATAATCATGAACGATATTGTTGGTGTAAGCTACGCCATGGTTAATGTCGCTATGGAGTAATGCATAAACAAGGCAAGATTTTGATTAACAAATAATCCCTTGCCTTCATATGGATGAGGCTTTTGCCGAGTTCATGGGCGAAGAGTCTGCTCCTGTGCCTGCGCTTCTGAAAGAAGATGGCAAGCCGTATAAAGTTGCGATTTTGATTCCAACTATCAATAACGCAGAAGAACTGGACATTGTATTAGAAAGACTTTCCAAACAGACATATCCTCACTTCGAGATTGTTATTTCTGATTCAAAGTCTAAAGACAATACTAAGGAAGTATGTGAAAAATACGGAGCAACATGGATTGATGACTCTTCAAGAAATCGTGCCGATGCGTGTAACTTTGCTTTAAGACAAATGGACCATGACCTTGTTTTGTTTACCGATGACGATACTATTCCTCCTCTAGACTGGGTAGAAAAATTAGTTCGCTGGTTTGAAAATCCAGAAGTTGGAGCGGTTGGTGGTCCTAATTTTGCACCTGATGAAGATCCATTTGGTGCTAAATGCGCTGATGTTGCTTTCTGTACCAAATTCATGACAGCCGGTACTAGATACGGAGCACAACCAAAAGGAGAACTAGTTCCTATTACTCACAATCCTGGAGTTAATTGTGCTCACAGAATGGCTAATCTAAGAGAGGTGGACTTCTTCGAGCCTGGTTGTATAGGCGCTGAAGATGTTGTACTCGATGCAAAGATTCAACGCAAGGGTCACAAATTATTCATCGACCCTTCAAATGTAATGCCGCACAGAAGAAGAAGACCGTTCAAGCCTTATATGAAACAGATGAGGAATTATGGTTATACTAGAATGGTAGCCAACAAAAGATGGCCTGAGATTGCAACATGGTCACATACAGCAATCGGATTTTTTCCCCCTCTAGTTGTAATTTCTATCCTTGCATTAGTGTATGGAGCGCTGACTGGTGGAGCAGCTGATGATTACTGGCTAACAATCTCGGGAGAATGGGGGATTTCTAGAATCGCTTTCCATGGAATTGGTGGATTAATGGCATTCTATGTTTGTCTTTGTTGGCTGGGTGCTGCTATAGGCACTTCTCCACATCGCTCATTTGGCACTGTTTTCCTTGCCCCGCTATTTGTTTTCTTAGCTCAGTGGGCTTATGGACAAGGAGTCATTAAAGCATGGAGAGAGATTCGTAGAACCGGTGGCAAAGCCGGTGTTGGAAATCAGATTGATGATAGAAACCGCACCGCTTAGATGGGTCTAAAAATCGCTCTTTTTTGCTTATTTACAACCATAAGCACTTTGTTTGATGCGACTTCGCATTAGTTATGACTCGGGTTTCCTTGGTTGAGCGTCTTACCGCTTTAGACAAACCCGATGAGAAGCAAGATACTGAACAAATATGGATTACAGTACGCTCTTTGCTGGGATTTTTGAGAGTTATAATTTTCATCTTAATCATAGCGATTGCAGAATTGATGGAAGAATTTTTCATCGGTAAATTAAGTTTAGCAATTTGGTCTCTAATTATTGGAATTCCTCTTTTCGTTCTTATCTCTGTTGTGATAATCATGGGTAACGAATACTTCCTTGGAGAAAAAGAGGAAAAAACCGCTGTTTTGAGGCCCATTGTTAAACGGCAATGATCACAGTCCTGCCATATCGCCGGTCTGAATTGTCCACTGACTGGAATAAACGCCACCAGCCTTGATTAATTCATCATGCTTACCTCTTTCAACAACGGCACCATCAACCATGGAAAGAATTTCATCAGCATTTCTGATTGTACTTAGTCTGTGAGCAACTGCAATAGTAGCCCTATCACTACCACTTGCGATGAGGTTTTCTTGAATCCTACGTTCGGTTTCAGCATCTAAAGCACTCGATGCCTCATCTAAAATTAGTAAACTCGGTTGCTTCAATAGTGCTCTTGCTAGGGAAA
>PBXE01000019.1 GCA_002727485.1 Methanobacteriota archaeon
AGGTTTTCCCTTATGATGACCAAGGGCATGGTTCACACTGTGCTGGAACCACTGCTGGAACAGGGGCGCCTACCTATGATAATCCAGGTATGGCTCCACAAGCTAAGTTAGTCGGAGTAAAGGTTCTTGATTCAGGCGGTTCAGGTTCGTTCGCAGTAGTTATGGCAGGGATGCAATGGACTATTGATAATAGGTACAAATTTAACATTAGAGTAGCATCTATGTCTCTTGGTGCATTTGGTGTTATCGAGTGGCAATCATCTGAGGAAGATAGTGTAAATCGAATGGCTAATGAAATGGTGTATAATGACATTACACTGTTTATTGCGGCTGGAAACTCTGCTGGAAGAGGTACTATCGGTACCCCTGGAAGTTCTGAAGACGCAATTACAGTAGGGGCTTTAGACAAAGACTCTTCCATTGCAGCATACTCTAGTCAAGGACCTACTGAAGAGAATCGAGTTAAACCGAATATCGCTTATGTTGGCTCTAATGTTGTCTCAGTTGCTCATAATACTGGAGATCAATACACAGATATGTCTGGAACTTCGATGGCAACCCCCGGTGCTGCAGGTGTAGCAGCACTTATGCTTCAAGCAAATCCAGATCTTAGCCCATTTGAGATTAGAAATTTCATGCAAGAGACTGCTGAATACCGCCATTGTACATACATGGGAGATCCTGCTGGCGGTGATGGTTGTGATGATAATGATGTTCAAGCCATTTTTACTAAAAATCGACAAAATAACGTATATGGGCACGGTGAAGTAAGAGCATTAGAGGCTGTATTAGCGGCGGCAGAGAAATATTACTTATTTGATGATTCGATGAGTATTGAGCTTGAAACCGACCCTACACACGATAATTTGCATACTCACTTATCGCCAGGGGACTCGATTTATTTCTCCACATCAGGCGGAATAGAAACAATTCAGTGGAGAAGCAATCACATTGTTGATGATTGGACAGTTCTACATACTTTCGAAAAGACTGACACTGATGGTAAGATTACCGCAATTGATATTATCCATCAGTTAGAACATCTTCCGGGAATTGAACTCGATGGTAATCATACAATTTCCATACGCGGTTTGAAGTCTAATTCCTCTGGCGGACACTCATCATCTCCACTGGTAACCATTGACATACTGATGTATGATTCTGAATATGCATTCATGCCAGAATCCGAAGAAACCCCGGGCTTTACATTCGTCACAATTTCTATCGCTACAGTTGCGGCATTATTCATTAACCGAAAACAAAACCAATCTTCAGAATCAATTTATGATAATGATTGAAGAAAATTCACAAAATCGAACCGATGATTTGTTTTATCGGCGGTGCAATAATCAATGAGTATGCCAACCGTTCTTCATGGGATGGTTGAAAGACCCTACTGGAGAAAACCACCCTAAGGTTGGATTTACTTACAGAATCATGCGAAGATTTTCTCGTTCACTGATGTCAGTTTGGTTTCGTGAATTAGATATTGTTGACAATGAAAATATTCCTCCAGAAGGTGGTTTAATGTTCATTGCCTGGCACCCTAGTGGCTTGATTGACCCAATGTTGATGCATGCATCATTACCTGGGAGATTGTCCATACTGGCTAAACATACTTTGTTTAAAATACCAATTCTTGGGAGATTAATTCGCTCTTCAGGCGCTTTACCAATTGAACGTTCAAAAGATAGTAATGATAAAGAAAAATCAAGAAAGAATAATGAAAAATTACTTGCAAAAGTTGGAAATGAGATCGCTTTAGGAGGTAGATTGCTGCTTTTTCCTGAAGGCGCCACTCACACAGGTTCATCTACACAAAGAGCAAGGTCTGGCGCTGCAAGGATAATGCTTCAAGCGATTAGAAATTCAAAAGAATTAGGAACTCCAATTCCTAGGATTATTCCTGTTGGGCTTCATTATTCGAATTCTCAAAAATTTAGAGAACGGGCTGCTGTGATTTTAGAAAGGCCAATGCAACTGCCGCCTATACCAGAAGATCAAGACATGGACAAGGATTGGATTGATGAAGTTACTAAATCGATAGATGCAGAATTGAATAGAGCGAGTCACTCTAAGACTTCATGGGAAGAAAGACATCTGATTTGGAAAGCACGAAGTGTTGTTTATGCTGAGAGAATAAAACAAACCGGTGGTAAAATGAAAAAGCCAAGTTATTCCGAATCAGTTATCGGCGCAAGAAGGATGCGTGCAGGCTGGGAATTTGTTTCAAAAGAAGAACCTAAGAAAACAGAAAGTCTTGTTACAAAATCTATAGAACACTTTGATGAAATAGAATCCTTAGGTCTTAGCCCATTTGATGTTGCAGCAAAACCAAACAAACCTTCGATTTTAGGATATTTCAAGGCTATCAGTATTTGGATTTGGTCAGCAGCTTGGATGTTGGGACTTGTTACTTGGAGCGCGGTAATTGGCAATGTCCCTCCATATCAAGGAAATTATGCTGTTATGTGGTATTTGAAAAAGGGAAAAATTTCTCCACCGATTCAAGGAACGATGAAAGTTATGTCAGCAATAATTATGTTTCCAATTTGGTGGATTACTGCATCATTGATGGTTACTTGGTTACTTCTTTCTTCATCTAGTCCGGTGTTTTCATTATTGAATATGCATTGGCTTTTGGCCAAATTAACAATGTTAAATCCAATACTTGTTTTCTTAATTCTGCTAATTTGGTGGCCAATTTCAGGGAAAATGCATTTGAAATTATATTCAAAATTAGTACAAAGTTGGAGGATGCTTAAGAGGTGGCAAAGGTGGAGAGACAAATCTCTAGATTGGAATTATTTACAGCAAAGGCAGCAGACAATAGGAAGTGAATTAATCAGCCTAGGGGACAAGTTAGTTTTGCCTGGAGACCCAGAATGGATAGAGCCAAAAACTGGTAATGATGATAATTTGAGTGTTCGATTTAGAAATTAAAAATCAGTCATTCAAACCCTATATTGATATGCGTCTTTCTCCACGTCTCAATGGGTGAGAAGTTTGGTCGGTTCGGAATATGTTCCAATGACTCCTAAAGCACAGTCTGAAATATGGTCTGCTGAAGTCAATGGAGAGTCCGTTGAAGCGCTGATTCCGTCCAATGCTATTTTACTAGATGTTCTTAGAGATCAAGTTGGAACACTTGGCGTAAAAAGAGGTTGTGATTTAGGAACTTGTGGCTGTTGCACCGTGATGATTGATGGTGAAGCAAGACTTTCTTGCCTATGTCTCGCCGGTCAAGTTTCTGGTACTGATATTATTACTGTTGAGGGATTATCTGATGGAGCACATTTGGCGCCTATTCAAACCTGCTTTGCTGAGCACGGTGGTTCACAATGTGGTTTTTGTACCCCTGGATTTTTAATTAGTGCTCAGGCATTATTGACAAAAAATGATTCGCCTTCCGACGAGGAAATATCCTGTGCAATTGAAGGTAATTTATGTAGGTGTACTGGTTATCAACAAATCGTTGATTCGATTAGAGCAGCAGCTGAAATTCATAGAGGCGAAGTTGAACCAGCATCTCCAGCAAGTGACCCCCATCCTAACCCTCATCCCGAAGGTCCAGAAGAACCATCAATGCCACCAGGCCATGCTAGGTGATAAATATGTCAGCAGGATATCGTCAACAACCAAATTCTTCTCGTAAAGACGGAAAGAGAGTTGCTGGTAAACAAGTGTTCCCTCCACCAGGTTCGGGAGGCTCTCAACCTGTAATGAAAGAGCGAGATTTGAATTTCATCCCAGAATCTGTCGGGGGTAAAGAACATCAACCTGCGGGTTCGCATATCCATGATAGAATAAGAACAGGGACCATTGTTGGTAAACCACTTCCTCTTGTTGATTCGAATGCTAAAGTCACAGGTCAAGCATGGTATGGCGATGATGTTAGACTGCCAAATGAATCAATTGGTAAGATTTTACGTTCTCCCCATCATTATGCAAAGATAAAGTCGATTGATACTTCAAAGGTTGAGGCTCTTCCAGGAGTTATTGCAGTAGCAACGGGAGCGGATTCTCCAAATAGTTTCGGAGTGCTACCAGTTACGAAAGATGAGCATGCAATGGCAGTTGAAAAAGTACGGCATATGGGTGATTTAGTAGCATGTGTTAGTGCAGTTGATGAGGCAACTGCAATTGAAGCATTAGGTTTATTCGAAATCGAATGGGAGATTTTAGAGCCAGTATTTGATCCAAAAAAGGGGTTAGAAGATAGCGATGAACCGATTCACTGGAGAGGCAAGTATCATCTCTCAAAGACGAATGTCCAAAAAAGGGTATTCCAAGAGTTCGGGGACCGTTCACTGGTGGATAATCCATACTCCTCTTCTCACGGGAAATGGACGATGTCTGGAGTACATCATGGTTTTACAGAACCACACGCAGTAGTTGCGCATTGGGACCCGAATGGAAGACTTCAGTTGTATACTCCGCAACAAGTTCCTCACTATACTCATAGGGCATTATCTACCGTCCTAGATGTTCCTATGCATCAAATAAACGTCATACGTACATTTGTTGGCGGTGGCTTTGGAGGTAAATCAGATCCATTCCCTCATGAGATGTGTGCTGCTATTTTATCTAGAAAATCGGGTAGGCCTGTTAGGATAACTTTTGATAGAGAAGAAGTTTATTGGATTAATCGTGGAAGGCACCCAAGTAATATTGAAGTGAAGATGACTGCTGATGAAGAGGGTAGAATCTCAGGTTTTGATATCGATGCATTGATTGACGGCGGAGGTTTTGCATCCTTTGGCCATGTAACTTCATACTATAATGGCGTTTTAGCTACTGCTCCTTATGAACTGGGTTCATTCCACTACACAGGTGCTAGAGTTTGGACCAATAAACCTGCATCTGGTGCAATGAGAGGACATGGAGCAGTAAATACGCGATGCGCAGTTGAAGTAGGTTTAGACGAGATGGCGGAAGATATGAATGTCGACCCAATCGATCTTAGATTAGCCAACTTACTACCTCCTCACAGTAGAACAATTACAGGATTTAGAATTACATCCAATGGTATGAGAGAAGCACTAGAACGAGTGAGAGATGGTTCTGATTGGGAAAATAAATTTAGAAAACTACCATTGGGCAAAGGAATTGGTATAGGCTGTGGATTTTTCATATCTGGTTCAGGATTACCTATTCACTGGGACCCGAACCGATTCCCCCATGCAACAGTACACATTCAAGTAGATATGGATGGAGGGGTAACTGTCCATACAGGGGCTGCTGATATCGGGCAGGGATCCACTACTGCTGTTGCTCAAGTAGTATCAGAAGTTCTAGCACTACCGATTGAAATGATTCATGTTAGAAGTCATGAAAGTGACACTTCACCCGTTGATTTAGGTTCTTATTCCAGTAGAGTGACCTTCATGAATGCCAATGCAGCTATTAGAGCAGCATTGGATATTCGTGAAAAACTTCTCAATGCTGCTTGGGACATTTTGGGTTATCATCCAAATACTTTAGTGATTAATGATAGAAGAATTTACTATAAACATGATCCAGCAATTGGGGTTTCTTATCTCCAAGCCTTGCATAAAGCGCAAGAAGACAAAGGTGCATTGATCTCAAGTGGAGCATATCGCTCACCACCAATGGGCGGTGTTCACAAAGGTGCTGCAGCAGGCCTTGCCCCAGCCTATTCATTCTCAGCGTATGTTGCAGAAGTTGATGTCGATGTCGAACTGGGTTTGGTTAAATGTACAAATGTCTGGGCAGCCCATGACTGTGGAAAGGCATTGAATCCTCTTGCAGTAAAAGGACAAATTATTGGATCATGTCACATGGGACTTGGTCAAGTACTATCGGAAAAGATGGTATATGGCAGAACAGGACATCTTCAAAATGCTAATTTATTGGAATATAAGATTCCGTCAATTCATGAAATGCCTCATGTAGAACCAATAATTGTTGAATCTAGTGACCCAGAAGGGCCATTCGGTGCTAAAGAAGCAGGAGAAGGACCTTTACTGCCTATTCTTCCTGCTGTTGTTAACGCTGTTTATGATGCGATTGGAATTAGATATAACGATTTACCACTTACTCCAGATATTGTGTTCAAAGGAATTGAGAAAAAGAGAAAGCAATTGAAATTGGAAGACGCAACTGAACTTCCTTCTCCAAGATATACTCATGGCCCTAAGAGTATTGAACTTCAAAAGTTATTGAAGAAAAGATCTGAAGAACACAGGAAAAGAGATATTGCAAGGCAAACGACTGAAGATACATCAGCATACGTAAATGGTGTTTTGTTTGGTTTTGATCCTAATATCCCACTCGAAGAACAACTAGATGGATGGAGAATGGCTACTGAACCAGACCCTAAACAACTAGCTGAATTAGGTCTCGCAGGCAAGGCTTGGTTGAAAAAAGAACAGAGGGAAATGGGAGGTGAAAATTAATGCTGATGCCGCCATTCATCCTCCATCACCCCAGTTCAATAGAAGAAGCCTGTCAAATTGCAGCAGACTTGATGGAGCAAAACCAAGATTTCGATTGGGTTTCAGGAGGCACTGACCTTCTTGCTAATTATAAGTGGAGGATTAATACGAAGCCAAATGTTATTTCATTGGCAAAAATTCCAGGAATTGATACGATTTCAAAGTTAGAGATAGGGTGTATGGCGCGTCTATCCAATCTTACAGAAGATATCGTACACCCGATGATTGCAGAAGCAGCGGGTAAAGTTGCTTCTTCATTGATTCGTAAAAGCGCTACATTAGGTGGTAATTTATGTCTTGATACTCGATGTTTTTGGTACAATCAAAGCGAAGATTGGCGGAGGTCAATAGACTGGTGTCACAAGGCAGATTGTGGTACTGGTGCAGACTGTAGAGTTATTCCAAACCAAAACACCCTCTGTGTAGCAACTTATCAGGGCGATATAGCGCCAGTACTGATGGTTCTTGACGCTTCAGTTCATCTAATTGGTCCCAATGGGGAAAGAATAATGCCACTTTCAGAATTTTATCAATTAGATGGGATGAAGAAAAATGTCCTAGAAAAAGGAGAATTTTTACTGAAAGTAACACTCCCAGAAGATTCAATCAAAAGGATAGGTAGTTATCAAAAACTTAGAGTTAGAGATTCTTGGGATTTCCCAGAAGCAGGAGTTGCTGCTTCATGGATTGAAGGAGATACTAAATCTATACGATTAGCCACCACTGCTCTTGAGTCAATCCCGAAGAACCATTCTGAAGATATCGATGAGATTGTAACCTCAAAGTGGAATGGAAAAGAATCGATTAAGTCCCTGGCTGCCTTGATTAAGAAATCTGTTAAACCAGTAAACAATACTGCTCTTCCACCTAATTATCGCCGTTCAGTTGTTCAAGTCTTGGTCAAGAGAGCGTTATCAAAAATCGATGGAGGAAATTGACGTGAAAATAAAAATCATAGTGTTTATTCTTTGTTCACCGTTATTTTTTGCTTCTGTCAATTCTCAAGAACCAATTGAGATGCCATCATGGGAAATGGGTTGGGAAACCGACATGGACGGAATTTATACGTTGGAGATAAATGATGACTATGATATTGATGATGAGTTGTTAATTTACATTGACAATCAAAGAATGACAGACCTCAATATCGATTTGACTATTGAATGGGACTCAAACGATATCCCTATTGAAATAGACTATCCTGAGAGTGTGACTATTAGCAGTTCTACCAATGAAACAATATCTATTATGCTCAAAAATGAGAATGACTACGTTTTCGAGAGATCCCCAAATAGTACAATGATGATATCAGTCTCTGCCGAAGAATCAGTTTTTGATCAACCAACCAGTAGCCAAGAGGTTGATGGGGATATTGCTGTACCTCCTGTATATGATTTAATCGTTAGTTCAAGTGATACCGGAGAGAAATTATATCCCGGTTCTAATATTGAATACAATTTTATTGTTGAGAATAAGGGTAACTCTAATGATGCAATCACGGAACCTGGATTTATTATTCGCTCCTGCCCTCATTTGAACATTGAGGGCATGAATGAATTACAAGGTCAAGTCATCAATGTAGATCAGATTTTTGAAACAAAATTGAAGGTAATTGCTTCAGATGCTCACCCTGGCCGTACATGTGAAGTCACTCTATCGATAACTTCTACAGGGAGTAAACTAACATCTAGTGTAAAGTTTGAGATTGAAGTCTTCAAAGCTGAGGATACCTCATCTGATTCTAGTCAATCTGGGAATAGTGGTTCTGATATCTCAGGAGATGACGATGACTCCGATTTAATTGAATCTGGGACATTGCCATTTATTTCATTACTCGAATTTTTAGCAGTGATTTTTATCGTAAATTTTGTCTATTCTAGAAGGCTCTAAAAAATGTTATTTTTAGCCTCACAATAGTCTTTTTACTCTGTTACAACTGGTTTTAATCTCGCTTAAACATTTGCAAAAATCATCAATATCATTTGCTCAGTGATGGACAAGCATTATGAGTGGAGAGAAACTCCGACGTCTATCGGTGTGTCGCGGTAGCGGTTAATTAGGGAAGGGGTTAGATTGGCAGAAGAAACAAAAACCAAAATAAGCCTTGAAACTTGGCTTAAAGTTGGATTTGCTGCTTCCCTATTTCTTTCGATTATTGTAATCAGTTTAGTAAGTTTCAACAAAGATACAGTATTTTCTCCCTATGAAGAAGATCAAGAATTGTATAACCTCCAGTTAACTGAAATGCGTAATACCCTTGGTTCAGGCGGAGAAGGTTACTCAATCGCAAATACAATGTCTACTCCTATGTTAGTTAATGATTGGGACGACCCTCATCGAACACTGTTAGTAATAGCAGCTCCAGAAAAACCATTTGATGCTGCAGAAGCATCAGCAATTTTTGACTTTGTTACTAAAAAGGGTGGAAAGGTAATCTTGGCTGCAAATTCAACGAATGCCCAACTTGTAGCATCCGAATTTGGAATTAAATATTTTGATGCACCGGTTGTAGACCCATTCCAATACTACGAGGTTACTGATGAGAATGAAGAGGTTTTGATGCCAGACCAAAGGAAACTTTGGGCGGCGGCTAGCGTCAATAGAGATGTGACTACAATGGGAGATGAGAGATTGATTCCTTGTTCTGAAAATAATATCAACAATGCTCAAGTTGAAGATTGTAGAATGCCTGTTTTATTTCACAGAGCAACTGCCATTCAAGTTTTAGATGAAGAGGTCGAGGAAGAAAGGGAAGTAATGGTTCTTGCTCATGCATCAACTCCAGCATTTATTGCTCGTAATGATATGGATGTCAACAATAAAAATAACCCCGTTTTAGGTGAAGGGAAAACCGGTTTGATTATTAGAATAGATTATCCAGTTGAGGATGTATTGGATGAGCAACCAAACAATAATTTTGGTAAAGTTGACGTTACTGGCTCTATTGTCTTTGTATCTGATCATTCAGTGTTAGCAAATCATCTTTGGGATGAGCAACTAGGTAAAGAAACAGGAAAACAGCAATGCACCTCTCAATACTATGTTTCCAATAAGGTTGGTGAATCTCATTCATGTTGGGATTCATCCGATGGTCTATCATCTGCTTATGGAGATACTACATGGCGAGGTAACTCTCCGTATTTCACCGCTCTAATTTATGACATGATGGAATTTGATAATAAGGAAATATCGACCACAGTGACTCGTTTCCCATCTGAATTTAATCTTGTTTTCGATGAGAGCAGACACGTTTCCAGTGCACTTTCTTCTCCTTTTACTGAAGCAATCGGTGCGATAGTATTACTAACAAGTGATAATGTTTTGAAGTGGTTAATTATTCTTAATTTATTTGCACTTTTAGCTATTGCAATAATGGTAGTTCCTGAGAAAGAAAATTGGCGACATGTATTTGATTTAACTCGATTTAGAGAAAGGCCAAAGAAAATTGATTCTTCACAGTACCAACTACGAGTTAAAGAAGCATTCCTTTCTAAAGTTCGTCAATTTAATGATTTAACCAGAGATGAGTTTGTTAGAAAAACCCCTGCGGAGGTTATGCACATGGTGCGAGATCCGCGATTAGTAGAACTGATAAGTTCTAACCGTTCCTACTCCAACGAAGAATTAAGGGAAATAATCCCGCAGATTCGGCGTTGGGGTAATTGAAAAAAATAGGAGGAAAAAGACATGCAACCAGCCCCCCCACCCCAGCCCGCGCCAGCGCAACCAGGAATGCCAGCACCACCAATGCCAGCAGCACCTGCAGCACCAATGCCAGCAGCACCTGCAGCACCAATGCCAGCAGCACCTGCAGCANCAATGCCAGCAGCACCTGTAGCACCGGCCGCTCCGGCCCAGCCGAAGCACCAGAGTACACCAGAGGTCCGAGAACGCCTTGCAGCAGTAGGAGCGATCGCCCAAGCGATTAGCGCCGAAGTTCAAAAGGTAATTATTGGTAAGGTCCACGTTATTGAAAACGTNTTGATCAATATCCTCTCAAACGGNAATCTTCTCTTCGAAGATTATCCAGGTTTGGCTAAAACTCTGATGACCAANACATTTGCCGATGCNCTCGGTTGTGATTTCAAGCGTGTACAATTCACGCCTGACTTGTTACCAGCCGATATTACAGGTACTAACATCTATGATGCTAAGAAAGGTGAATTTACATTCAAGCCAGGACCTCTGTTCTGTAACCTACTTCTTGCTGACGAGATTAACCGTGCACCGCCAAAGACACAAGCTGCTCTACTAGAAGCTATGCAGGAAAAGCAAGTTACTATTGGTACTGTAACTCACAAATTACCAGCTCCGTTTATTGTTATGGCAACCCAAAACCCTGTTGAGCAAGAAGGTACTTATCCACTGCCTGAAGCGCAACTTGACCGTTTTATGTTCAAGATGTCAGTAGGTTATCCAGACAGAGCGGATGAAGATGAAATTCTTTCTCGTCGTATTTCGAGAGGAAAGGACGCAGTTGATGTTGATGTAATTACAGATCCACAAAGAGTTATTGCAATGCAACAAGCCTGNGAAGATGTTTATGTTGACCCTGCTCTAAGAATGTACATGGTAGAAATTGTAGCAAGAACTAGAGAAGACCCGCGTGTTCTAGTCGGTTCTTCTCCTCGTGGTTCTCAAGCACTTTTGAAGACATCAAGAGCAGCAGCAGCTCTAAGAGGACGTGACTTTGTTACTCCGGATGATGTTAAAGCAATAGCAGAATTAGCATTAGCTCACAGAATTATTCTAAAGCCTGAACATCAAATCAAGGGATTAGAATCTGGTGAAGTTATTCAAACAATTCTTCGAGAAGTACCCGTACCTACAGTTTGATTGAAATCTGGTGGTAAAGCCTATGTGGAGTCGAAAATCAGCTATGTTAGGTAGTTTGGCCGTTGCAATGTATTTGCTAGGCCTTACTCTACGTAACGAGCAATTGGTAACAATTGCGGTAGTTGTCTTCGTATTTTTGACATGGGCCGCATTATTCGGTGGTCATGCAGATGTTGCCTCATCAGGACGTCGAGCAGAAGAATGGAGCGGAGAAGAAGGCTTAGCTTTGAGCAGTGTATCGGCTATGAGGAAATTATCTAGTGCTAGATTGTTTGAAGANGGAGAACTCAATGTTACATTGAGAATGCAGAATCAATCACCTTTACCAAAAATTCTAGAAGTTAAAGATAGAGTTCCAGAGGTAATGAGAATTAAGGACGGTTCAAATTATATTTTAATGGAATTAGGACCTAGAAGAGAGACTTTTATTGAGTACACACTAGAATGTCCACTTCGAGGATTTTACAGTATAGGCCCTGTTGCAGTTAGAATACAAGACCCATTNGGTTTATTTCACAAGGAAAAAGAAATGCATGTCTACGATGATTTCCTTGTATTCCCTAAGATGGAAGATTTGAAAGAGACCTTTGTNAAATCTAGAGTTCCGAAGATTTTCACAGGAGCAGTCAACATTAGACAACCTGGTCCAGGTTCTGAATTTTATTCTTTGAGNGAGTATTTCGATGGAGATTCATTTAGAGCGATTAATTGGGCGGCATATGCTCGTTCTGGAAAATTGATGGTCAATGAAAGAGAAAGAGACGCTGTATCAGATGTAATTATCATTGTTGATTCTAGAGCAGTTGCTGAAACAGGCCCAGTTTCTAGAAATGCTTTGGTATACTCTACTAGAGCAGCAGCTTCACTTGCGAAATATTTCTTAGGACGTAGAGACTCTGTAGGAGTAATTGTTTATGGAGACGAAGTTGTTAGTGTTGATAGAGANACCGGAAAGAAGCAACTGTATGTAATTTTAACTAAACTAGCAGGCGCCGTTGCAAGAGGAAATATTCCTCTTCAAGTTGTAGTCAATAGAATATTGCCTCACATTAACAAGGGAAGCCCGATTATTTTCCTTTCCAATTTGGAGGATGATCCAACTATAGTTAATGCATTGAGAGATTTTAGAGCTAGAGATTTCGATGTTACCGTTCTTTCACCTTCATCTCTTGAATTTGAATTTGATGCCAAGAGAATAGACCGTACAGGATATGAAGTTATGAAAACAGAAAGAGATGTTCTAATTGGGGAACTTCGTGGTCTTGGTGTTAATATNATGGANTGGGAGCCAGATATGCTATTATCAACTGCACTTGCAGGAGCAAGAGGATTTTGAGGTGATTATTTATGACAATGAATAGACCATCGGGAGATACAAAGCACCTTTATGACGGAAAAACAGTCCGCTCATCTGCTCCATCAAGAAAGAAACTTGCAGGTCAAGCAGGTGGTGGAAGCGAGATTCCTAAGGATGCTATTCCTAAAGTTGAGATGCCCAGTTTTGTCGAGAGTCTTTTGGGAGGGCCAATTGTCACAAAAATGAAATTCCTCGCACCTGATAAGATGGTTCAAAATCTACAATTAGCAGTTTATGGAGTTCTTGTGGCACTCTCATTGATGACATATATGGTTTCTCCACCTGAAGGGACAATATGGTTCATGATTACAGGAAATCTTGCAATCGCTCTAATAATGCAATTAGTAATCATAGCTCTTGCCGCAGGAACTGGATTTTGGGGTACTTTTCAGAGAGATGGAAGGTATACTTTGATCAGTAATTTATTGTTTATTTTAGCAATCTTAAGATTCGCAGCATCAAAGGTCTCCCTTGCTAGTGATCCATTTGGTCTTCAAGATAGTGAAACATTGCTAAATATTCTTGTTGTCGTTTATGCGGTTCTATTGGTAATGTACTTTGAACTTGCTAATGGAGTAATTCGTTATTCTATGCTAGATACAAGTATAAGAACAAATGAAGTATATGTCATGAATCCAAAAAAGATAGTTGGAAAATATCATCGCTCTTTACTAATCAATCCTATAGTTGCAGGATTCTTAGCAATTGTAGTTTTATCGGCTAATACAATTTTACCATTCATCGTAGGAATATTTTCTTCTGACACTGCACTAAGGATGGAAGAGTCAGTTGAATTGATTTCAGTATATGGTGTTGCCTTAGGTACATTCTTCGTATTTTGTGTCGTTGGTGGACTTTTTGCACTTAATCTCCCCAACCACCTCCAAAGATTTAGAGAAAAGCGAGCGGATTAATTTAATTTAATCTGCTCAGATTTAACCACTTTAGATAATTCTTCTAATATTGATTTAATGTTATCATTCTTACAGAGTAGTTGTATTGAGTGAGGCGTTTTTGACAAAACAGAAAGTTCTTCATTTAATTTCATTTTTGAAAGTAGGCTAAACTCGAACTCTTCAAGTTCTAGATTACCNATCAAAGAAATTAGNGCGGGATAATCATTCGACTTCATTTTTTCAAAAATTGAATAAATTATTTCTTTAGCATGATTAAACTTATTTTGGGAGATTACAAGTTCTACTTTACTTGGAAGATAATTTAGTGACCAGCAGGTAATATCTTTTTGATTTAGTTGAATTAGTAGTTCTCCTACATATTTACTGGAATCTATTCCCTTAGTATCTATTTCTATTTTAGATACACTTCTCAAGCATCCTATGGCTTTGATATAATTTTGATTTACAATATCAGGGCCGATGGTAGTTGGCGCTAAACCTGATTGATTAGAGTAAAGGTGTCTTATTTCAATAGGAATTCCAGTACTTTGAATCGGTTCCATTGTTGATGAATGAATAATTGGAGCATCCATTCTAGTCAATTCTCTCGCTTCTCCATAACCAAGATAGGATATTGGTTCAGTTTCAATTCCCCATCTAGGGTTAACTGCAAGCACTCCTTCGATATCTTTCCACAGAATCACTTTTTCTGCATCTAAAATTCGCGCAATAGCAGTTGCTGAGTGATCGCTTCCTCCACGACCGAGTAATGCTATATTACCATCCTTTCCTTCTCCAAACCAACCAGTAATAACCGGGACATCATTTAACGATTGATAGTCAAGATTTTGTTTAGAATATTCAATATCAACAGATAGAGCATTACCAATTCCATCTAGATGTAATCCAATATCTTCGGAACCGACAGGGTGGGCATTAATTCCTAGATTTTGCAGATGACAAGAAACAACTAATGCTGATAGCCTTTCACCAGCTGCTAGAAGTGTATTTACATGATTTATATCTTCATTCTTCTTAGAAATTTCACCTAGAGATTTTTCAATTCCAGACAATACCGAATCAAACATGTGGCTGAATTCTGAATTTTCTATGTTGTAAGCAAAACGAATATGTTGTCTGCGCAAATCATCTACCAGTCTGGTAGCATATTTTGGTTCATTTGCAGCTCTCATTAGTCTATCAGTCGTACCCCATAAAGCGGAAACAACAATTACAGGCCTNCCAGGAAAGTTTTGAACAATTTTGGCAATTTGGTCTAAATCCGAATTATCTCTAAGACAAGAGCCTCCGAATTTGTGTACTGTAATTGAATCATCATTCAATAAAACCACCTCTTAAGGCTAAATCGCAAATTGTTAATTTAGCCATTGCTTCTACTACAGAGACAGCCCGAGGTCCTAGGACGGGGTCATGACGCCCTTTAACAGCTAAAATCTCTTTTTTGTTAGTTTTAAGATTCAGAGTCAACTGCTCTTTAGCAATACTTGAAGGTGGCTTNAATGCAACTTGACAAATTAAATCAGACCCAGTAGAAAGTCCAGCTAATGCACCATCTGGTTTTTCACCCTCGAGTATTGGTTTTTCATTTGTGCCTCCCCATGAATTATTATGCGAGCTTCCGCTCATCTTTACAACGTCAAAACCATGTCCAAAAGAAACACCTCGAGCAGCTGGAATAGACATCATGGCCCTAGATAATGCTGGTTCTAAACCATCAAACCATGGTTCACCAATTCCTAAAGGCATTCCAGAAATACAAAGTTCTACTTTGCTACCTATTGAATCTAGATCTTTTCTTTGAGAATTAATTAAATTAATCATTTCTTCAACTACATCCGGATCTCTGCATCTAATCTCTTTGCAGTGCTCATTGAACCATTTTTCTGGACATTTGTTGATCGGTTTTGCTTGAATATTTCCTACCGCGCTAACGTGTGCATTGAACTTGATTCCTAAATCTAAAAGAATGGGGTCAATAATTGCTGCAGCAGCAACTATCGGGGCGGTCAGCCTAGCACTTGATGTGCCTCCACCTCTTAGGTCTGCTTCGCCCTTGGTTCTCTTCATCATAACCATATCTTGATGGCCAGGGCGTGGATGGTCTGGAAGAAACGAATAATCAGAGGTTCTAACATCACTGTTTTTAATNGAAATCTNGATAGTTTCTCCAGTTGTTACATTGTTGGAAATACCGGATAAAGTTTCTACATTATCTGGCTCTTTACGCTTACTAGCATATTTACCTCCGGGTTTTCTTTCATCCATTGCTTTTTGAATTAGTTCTCTATCTATTTTGATTCCTTTGGGAACTCCCTCTAAATATGCTCCAACTAGTGGGCCATGACTTGTTCCAAACAGAGTAAATTGAAGGCTTTCACCCAATCTCATCTGCATGTGTATCAAACAGCCCAACCGTTATTCATTGATGAAGTTGTGCAAATTACTCTAAGTCCATCTCTTCGCTTTCAGAATTTAGGAATTTTGTCGCTGTAATGGTACATTTGTATTTACCTTTAGAGAAAAGACGCTCAATTCTTTCAACGGTTTGCGGTGTGATTGATGGAATTATAACTACAACCGCTGGTCCTGAACCTGACATGCCAGCTGCTCTAGCACCATTAACAAAAGCATCATTAGCCATTCTTCTACCTTCTCCATCATTCAACACTCCACTTACAGCACGACCATTCCATGTTATGCTATTCAATAAATCACCTTCCTGTATCGCACTGAGTGCTTGTTGAAAATCATTGTAAAATGGTTGAAAATCTTCTAGAGTTAATGGTTGCTTTTCTTTATCCCTAGATAGAATCAATACAGTCCATTCGTCACTTTCAGGACCTCTGCCTTGCATTATGACTCCTTCTTCAATGGAATCGGAATTAATATCAATCAGTTTCCAACCTTTAGAAGAACATGCCCAAGAATCATCTATTGAACCAGTTAGTGAAACGCCCGCCTGAAATTGAGCTTGTGCTGATAATTCTACAATTCTATGATTCTCTAAATCAATTTTTGTTGCGTCACAGAGACTTCTAAATGCTGCGATTGAAACAGCAGCACTAGATTTCAACCCCTGTTTGGGAGGAATTTTTGAGGCAATTGCCCAATACAATTCATTAGGATTAAGATTGTTTGGTAAATTATAACCATTATTCATCCAAACTTGAATTACCGCATCGAGTAACCCATCAGGATCTTTTAGTACCCTCTTACTTGGCTTATCGAGTAATCTTACAGCAACAGGAAGATCAAGTGCGATACTAGAACCATAACCAGTACCTGCTGCGTGTAGAAGGCTACATGCTCCATGAGCTTCTCCACTGCCCAGTATAGCCATTTTTTCACCTTTCACTGACTCGACTGTTGATTTTTTCCCCAATATGTCTTGAACCTACATCATTCCAACCAAGAATTGAGTCTCCTTTTTTTAGTGATGTGATTGAAACCAAGCCTCCATCAGATTTTATCAAACGTACCGTCTCCGCCTGTTGTAGAAACATNGAAGCCGGTTTATCAAAAATATTATGCCAATAAATGTGTAAAAATGGCCTTTTTTCAATTTTTAGACGGCCAATTTGTGCAATTCTTGTTTTACCGCTTACACTACAAATAAGCACAGAATCATTTGACTTTAATTCAGATAGATATTTTGTTTTTCCACTNGCCATTAAAACATATGAGTGAGGAGGCCCTGCATTTACTCTAAATGGTCTTGGAGGTACNTACTCTGATTCTAAAGTTTCACCATGAACTAAAACTAGGCTNGAAGCAGNAGAACCGATTAGTAATCCTTCTCCTTCTTCGAGTATTGTTGTTAAATCAATGCAGTATCTTTCTCCCACCCCTCCATCTTCAATAGAGTTTATTCTGTGTGAAACTATTTCTAAAGAGTCATTTTCGGTAACATCTAGTTGTTCATTTATTGTATTATTTTCCATTCTTTGAGATTTTGTAATCAATGCGGCTTCTATGATTGATTTTTCGTTTCCAACAATTATGGCATCTACGCCAGACTCTAGAGCGAATCCAGCCCCTTGAGCTTCGCTTATACTCCTAATCTTTGCAGCTATTTTTGTAGGTGTATTTTGACTTGCAGCAATCAAATTTTCAATAGGAATCATCGACCAGTTTTCAAATTCAAGAACTATCCAATTGACTATTCCTACCATTTGTCTAGCATCATCTTGGTTATTTTGATCTTTTATNATAACTATTGAACCAATGACTTCCTGGTCTATTTTAATGGTCTTTTTGTCACAAATTATGGTCTCTTTTCCAGANATCTCTTCAAAAGATAGATATCTATCAAAATCATATTCATTAATGAACTCACTTGATTCACGACAATCGAGCCATAATTCCATTATAACACCTCACAGCGAACATTCTTTCATGGCATTCTCTACTGAATAATCGTGATGTACTAATAGAACCAATGCCCTTGCTATTGATTCTATTTTTGGATGTGCAAAAACTTGCCTTCCCATACAAATTCCAGATGCCCCAGAATCTAATGCNTCTCGAACCATAGTCAAAATTTCTTTACTATTTCCAGTAGAGGGGCCTCCTGCGACTAGAAGTGGAATAGGAACNGATTTTGTGACCTGGGAGAAACTTTCTTTGGTACCGGTCCAGACCGTTTTAGCAGCGTCACATCCTAATTCAAAAGCCAGCCTTGCAGCGTGAGCATAACCATTAGTCATGTCATCATCCAATATCTCTAGGTTTGGTCCTCTCGCATAAATCATGCCAAACATCGGAATTTCTTCATGAAATGCTTGCCTACTAATTTCNCCCATTCTTTGAATCATTTCGGGTTCTTTTTCACTTCCTATGTTAACTTGGCATGAAACACCAATCGCTCCTCTAGGTTTTACTTCATCAACTGAACCAACTAGAACTTTATTTGAGGAATTTTTNCCACCATGCCGTGTAGAAGCAGATAAGTGTATTATCATGTTAGTATTAGTATTTTGACAGAGGTAGTTGTAGTGACTTACTATTCCCTTATGTGCAATAATTACATCAACACCAGCAGAAATCAAAGATTTAATCGTAGATTCAATATCAACTAAACCATCAACAGGATAGTCGGATACTGCGTGGTCAATCGGAATCCAAACACCACGGCCATTTGGGAGGATTTTTTCCAGTAAATCCCGCTTGCTCATGCTTGGGGGAATAGTTCCTCCCTCTCAATGCTTTGCTTTAGTTTGGAATTAATAAAAATCCAAAAATCCATCATTTTTTGACTTAACTTTAGACCGATGCTTCAATAGACATGTTCGTTATCGGCTATGCATGGACCCATCCTCAGTTGGACTAATGGCCTTTATGGGCGGTGGTTTTTTACTTGGAATGTGGTACATTCTTGTTCGAAAAGATGCAAAATTAAACATGCGACCCGGAATGTCTGCCGAAGGTCTTAGGCAAGGTTCGGGTGCTCCAAGTTTTGGTCAAACTAAGCAAGAGATAGATAGGAAGTTAGCTCTGGTCGAAAATCGTAGAAGACGCCAACAAATAATAGATTCTAGATTAGCCGTACAAGAGGCCGAGCGAATGGCTGCTGAACAAGCAAGATTACTTGAGGAAGAAGCAGAAAGAGAACGCTTACGACGTGAAGAAAACAGGAAGAAGGCTGAGGAAGAGCNACTTCGCCGAGAAGAAGAAGAACGCCGTCGCCGAGAAGAAGCCGAAGAAAGTGAGCGTGCTCGCCGAGAAGAAGATGAAAGACTGGCTAAAGAACGTGAAGAAGAAGAAGCTCGTCTACAATCGGAAAGGGAAGAACTTAGGCAGTTAGAAATGGCAGCCGCTGAAGAGCAGAGGCTTGCTGAATTAGAGGCAGCAAGAGTCCAAGAAGAAATGGAATCAAGAGCAGCAGCTGAAGCAGCCATGGCTGAATTACAAGCAAGACTTGCTAGAGAAGGTGCTATGAGCGGTGATGTTCAAATNTCCTTGATGTGGGAAAATTACAATGATTTAGATTTGCATGTTGTATGTCCATCCGGTGAAAGAATTCACGGAGGAAATAAGAAATCTGAATGTGGCGGTGAATTGGATGTTGATGCGAACGTTCGTGCAGAAACTAAAAAACCGGTTGAAAATGTAGTATGGGAAGGGACTTCNGCCCCTCCTGGTACATACCAAGTTTATGTCCATCATTACAAAAAGCATAGAAAACGAAAAACACGAGATCCGACAAAGTTCCAAATTATTGTTAACAATGTTGGAGACTTTAGAGAGTATCATGGCGAACTAACTCATGGCGACCCAATTAAACTTGTATGCCAGTTTGAAGTTCCTGAGAGAAGTGAACAACAGGATTACGAAAAGCAAAGATTGGAAGAACAAATGCGTTTAGAAGCCGCTGAATCATCTCGATTAGAAAGTGAACGTGCTGAATTAGAACGCCAGAGACAAGAAGAGATGGCTGCTGTTGAACAACAGAGACTAGCCGAAATTGAAGCGGCAAGGCAACAAGAAGAGATGGAATCTAGACAAGCAGCTGAAGCAGCGATGTCTGAACTTCAACAAAGATTAGAGAGAGAAGGTGCTCGTTCGGGAGATGTACAAATNTCATTAATGTGGAATAATTACAATGATCTAGATTTGCACGTTGTATGTCCTTCAGGTGAGAGAATTCATGGTGGAAATAAAATTTCAGCATGCGGAGGTGAACTGGATGTTGATGCTAATGTACGCCCAGAAACTAAAAAACCAGTTGAGAATGTAGTATGGGATGATAATACTGCTCAACCAGGAGAATATCAAGTATATGTTCATCACTATAAGAAACATAACAAGAGACGTACAAAGGACCCTACTAAGTTCCAAGTTATTGTGAACAATGTTGGAGACTTACTTGAGTTCAATGGTGAATTAACTCATGGTGATCCAATCAGTCTAGTAGCGCAATTCAGAGTCCCAACAACGGAAGAGAGAAATGCTAAAATTGAAGAGCTAAGAGAGCAAATGAAGGCAATTTCTGGAAACTTTGAGAAGTCAGGGGAAGAGGAAGTCACAGTCGAAGAAGTTGCAGATGCAGTCGGAGTTTCTATGGAGGAGGCTGCTGAAATTCATCAAAAGGCTGATTCTGATGGAGATGGTTCAGTATCAATTGATGAGNTTTTGAAAGCCACTGAAGAACTTCAAATTATTGATGAAGGACCAGTAGCCATAGAAGAACCTGAGGTAGAAGTTGAAGAGTTAGATGATTAACTAACAAATTCTGATTAGGAAAGGATATCTAGCAATTTCCCACTTTCACCTGCTTTCTTTATTGAGCGGGCAATACGTCTACCTGTCGACATTCTTTCTTCATTGATGTCAGAATAAGGAGATCCTCCAACAAATGGGTTTGAGCCAGCAACAATTCGAGCNCTAATTTCAAAAACCTTGAACTCTAATTTGTCAGTCACGATNGTCTCTAAACAGAAAGGACCAATCATGCCTCGACTTCCTTCTTCCAATTCAAAGGATGCTGCTACAGTCCCTTCAGCCATTTCAAATGCACGAGGNAGAAGAGATTCTCGTATAACTACAGGCTGATTTCCGGTTACAACAAAAGAAGGTTCAAGATTCATTTCCCTTAGATCTCTAAGAGATCCCAATTTGTAAAATTCATCAACATTAGATTCATCTCTCCTATCCATCGATAGTAACTCTAGTCTGCCAAGATTTTTACCNGCATTTGANTTTCTGCCTTGAACNTGGAAGCCATCGTCAGCAGTCGGATCGAAATAAAAATGAAGATAATATCTGCAGCCCAAGACGTATTCTTGTATCGTAAATTCTTCTTCAATGTCGACATTTCTTCTAAAATCTCTNTAGTCTCTAGCAATAAAATATCCTCTTCCACCCTTTGCTCCGGCATACTTCACAATTACTGGACCATCTATATCATGAGGATCTTCGAGGACTTTTGGCATATCACATCCGCCATCTTCCAGCCAAATTCTCTGCTTTTGCCTGCTACTTTCCCAATTCAAAATACCACGATTCCCAAAAGTAGGGACTTGTAGNTTTTTGTAATTGGTAGCGCCTAAATATTCGACTAAAGATCCATGAGGTATTATTATCACATTTCTTTCACGGAACCACTCGGCATAGTCTAACATTTCTCTGTAATTCTCTAGCATAAGCCATTCATCAGGCTCTGCTCCTGGAAATGCTTTGTAGAATCTTCTTCTATTTTCGCCAACTGCAATTCCTAATGTTCGAAAACCTTCTTTTTTGGCACCATGAAGNATTTGGAGAGATGAATGAGAAGCAACAACACCGATAGTAAGATTTTCATGGTCGTAGTCTGCAAGCCAACTTGCCAATACCCCTGTATCTACGCCCATGTCGAGGGGTTTCGTATTCCCCCTATGAGCATTATGTATCTATTCAATATTTTTGTATTAATTTAACTATTGAAATTATTTCCAAAAAAAATTTGACAATGAAGAGTTCAAGTCTTAGGAGTGGATGCACTGCCATGGCAGAAGTTCCATCAGAGCGGAGGATGACCTACGGCGGATATTTACGATTGGAAGATTTATTACAATTACAGGAAGGTCCAGAAGGCTATAGTCCATCTCCTTGTAATGATGAAACACATTTTATCATTGTACATCAGGCATTTGAATTATGGTTTAAATTGATTCTATCTGAGTTGAAGAGTGCTCATCAAATTTTAAATTCNGATAAAGTCGATGAAAAGGTAATGCCGAAGTTGGTTCATCATTTAGAAAGAGTTACCTCTATATTCAATCTNATGTCACAACAGTGGAAAGTAATGGAAACACTAGCACCTCAAGAGTTTTTAGCATTTAGAGATAGACTTGGGACATCTTCTGGATTTGAATCATGGCAGATGAGAGAAATGGAAGTACTTCTAGGGTTGAATCATGAAGAGACGAGTGAAATGAACCCNCTTGGGCACATGCGTAAACTNTCAGGAGAAGGNAAGATTTCTAAATCAGTNNTAGAAAATTTTGAACGAATATCCTCTCAGCCATCGATAAAACAATGTTTAGAAGATTGGCTTTCTAGAACACCAATCAATGGCTCAGTTCACACCGATGAAGGAGATTTGGAAGTAGTAAACAGTTTCATCGATGGGCATATACAAGCAATGAGAGACCACACAGAAACAGTAATCTCTCATATTGTTGAAATTGGTCATGGAGAAGAATCAAAAGTTAGGCCTAGATTGGAATCATCAATTGNTCAGGCTGAACAATTTCTAAGGCCAGAAGGTGTTGTCAATCGCTCTAGAGCTGGTTTATTATTTATTGAATCATACAGGGATTTACCATTACTTTCATGGCCGAGAATTCTTATTGATTCATTTGTAGAATTAGAACAATCAATGTTATTATTTAGAAATTCTCATGCGAGAATGGTTGAAAGAATGATAGGTAGAAGAATGGGGACAGGAGGTTCAAGTGGTGTTGATTATTTGGATATGACACTAAAGTATCGAATTTTTGTTGATTTATGGGCAGTGAGGACAATTCTTGTAAAAACTGACAAACTAACAAATGTTAGAAATCCGGAATATTATGGATTTAATCAGAAAGATTGAAATCACTCATGAGGATCTATATCAATAGGGATTAATTCATGTTCATATTCGTATAGAGCAATTTTTAGAGGATCTAAGACGAATCTAACGGATGCTTCTTNNAATCCATATAGTGAAACGAGTTCATCCTTAAAGGCTACACGTAGGTCTTCTTCGCCAGCATATAGTGGAGCTCCCATTCCAATTTGTAATGCTCTTGCACCAATTATTCTAGCACGTTCNAAGCGAGTATGAAGTCTTGCTGGTTTNACCATTTATTTACACCTGCGACCNTNAGTCGCATGCAGCCGTAATATCAACTGTTTTTGAACCTAACCCATATTATGTGGTGGTATTATTCCTGTTCTAAATCGGGTATTTCTTTGCCTTGCCTTCTCAGTCCTTGGAACATTATCAGCGCGGGGAGGAGAATTAGGAATAACATTATTCCAACAAATAATGCAAGAGTTGAAGGCTTAATTTCTTCTGATACTGATTTTTCGTCACTGATTTCTTGTTCTTGATTNAAATCAAAATTACCCAGAGGTTGTGAAGATGCTGATGTNAAATTCGCAATTCCGATGTCTTCNAGCATAAACACAATTCTACCATCCCAGTTATTTGTCCAACTGGTCAGGTTTGCAGATTTATTTCCAGAATCAAATGAGAGAAATGAACTGGCAAGATATTGATGAGAATAGTTTTCAAATTCATGAGGAGTTTCTTCTAGCATCCACAAATTAAGATTGTACCCGGAACTTGCATTCCAGTAAAGAGTNCCATTATTTAGTTCNATATTTTCAATTCCTGAAAATGAACTATTGACTTCATTTATNGCTTTACTAATTTCTAATCCTTGACTAGAACCGGTAAGCAGGCCTTGTCCGTTAATTACTATCGAAGGAATAAATAAAAGCCGATATTGGTTATCAAACTTCATTTTAGAGTATTGAAAATATGATAAATCGGAAGTAGAGGGGTGGTGTTGGATAATAACAGAATCATTATAATCGATTTGTTTCATCTCCTGTTCTATTTCTAGACAAGGTTCACACCAGTCTGCGCCGAAATACTCTATCANATTACTTGGTTGCCAAGATATACANGATTCTTCATTCAAACATGATGAATCTAAAACATGGACGTCAATTAGAGTAATTTTTTCTTGTTGATTAGANTTTTCAGCGTCAATATTTTCTATTGGCAATGAANAAAGGATAATTAGCAATGTAATTACTAATGAGAAGCATTGACGATAGGGGCATGTGTTGAAAAAGGGCGTACACTTCCGTCTATCCATGGACACTGCTTGGTGGCGACGCCCATCAATATTACCATTGGTAATTTTTGTAATGGCTATTTTGATAATAGTCGTTGGAGGTTCGATAAGGATTAATGATGCTGGTGAATCATGTCCAGACTGGCCAAAGTGTTTCGGTACTTACGGCTTTGATATATCTCCCGAAGAGCAGGGTAAATANTGGGAAGAAAATCCNGATCAAATCGATTCTAGGGGAGAGAATCANCGTTANACTGTGTTTGAAATTTTTGTCGAATGGTTTCACAGGCTACTTGTTGGAATTGTAGCCATCCCTATAATTCTAAATTTAATAATTTCAAGAAGAAAACAGGAAATTTATGGCAGGTCTAATTATCATGCTTCCATCTTAATCACTGCACTATTATTTATCCAAGCGGCTGCAGGTGCTACAACGGTATTTTTCGATAATGTAGACTGGTCAGTAGCTCTACATCTTTCATTGGCTTGTATATTCTCTGGTGCTATAATTTGGCAATATCTACTGATGAGAACTAAAGAAGGTGCTAGTTGGAATTTTCTTTCTGTCACAGAGGACTTTATTCAGACGAACAAAAAGAGATTTGATTCCATTGCAATTTCCGTTTTATTTTTGCTAATTTTAGGTGCTTGGGTTTCATCAACTGCAGGAGGCCAGTATAATCAATCTTGTTCAATAGGATTTCCTGATGCTTGGCCACAGTGTAATGGCTCATTTCTTCCTTCTCTAGACGGACCCGGAGTTCTAATTCAAATGATACATCGTATTGGAGCATTAATTATTGGTTTGGTGCTAGTTNCATCAATTTTTAAGTTCAAAAGTCAAAATACGGANATAAAGGGATCTAATACCTATTCTAAATATCTTCACGCCACAGCAGGACTCTGGTTTTTGAATCTTTTAATAGGGGCGAGTTACCTTATTTTTGCTGAATCAGGAGATTTCCCTGAATGGCTTTCACTATTACATTTGGTTGGTGGAGTTAGTTGTTTTCTGGTTTCTTTGATTTGTCCATTTATGATTAGACTATCGATGATATCAAAAAGACTACCCTCAACCGAGGAATGATACCATGGACTCTGAACCAAATTCTGCGGAAGATAGTCATCCAGGCTGGATTAGTGTTTTTGTCCAATTAATGAAACTTAGAGTAATAGTATTACTCCAAATTACCGCAATTTGTGCAATCTTAGTTCATGATTTATTATCTAGACATGGTTTAATTGAGGTGGATAGAAGTTGGAGCGATACCGCATATACAATAGTAATTACCGTAATTGGTGGAACATTATCTGCTGGAGGGTCAAATGCAATCAATATGTGGTATGATTCCGATATAGATCCATTGATGAAGAGGACCAAGAATAGGCCAGTTCCCAAAGGACATATATCGCCCAGAGGCGCATTATTTTTTGGTTTATTAATCTCTATTNTAGGTTCGTCAATTTTCTTTATAGTCAGTTGGAAAGCAGCTTTTTGGTCGTTTTTTTCTGTATTCTTCTATGTTATTGTATACTCAATCTGGCTAAAAAGAAGAACACCCCAGAATATAGTAATTGGAGGCGCAGCAGGGGCTACGCCGCCATTGATTGGGTGGGCGGCAGCTGCTGGAGATTCAATAAGTGGAATCAATCCCTTTGACTTAGGCTCNCCCATACCTTGGATGTTATTCGCNCTAATTTTCTTTTGGACNCCACCTCATTTTTGGGCTTTAGCNCTTTATCGTTCNGGTGAGTATGCCAAGGCTGAAGTTCCAATGATGAATGAAGTAAAAGGAGCTAAACACACAATTTTGCAATCAAAAATATATTGTGGACTGTTAATTTTACTAGGTTCTGTTCCATGTTTTTGGCCAGAATCAGGCTTACCTCTGCTTTGGGCCTTCACTAGCGGGATACTCACTTTTTGGTATGCCCTATCTGTATGGAGAATTGATCCAGATGAAGGCTTGGATGAAAATGGTAGAATGCCTAAGGCAGCAAAATCCTTTTTCCGCTCACTGTACTATCTTGGCTTGATGTTCTTAACACTGGTATTGATATGCTCAATTCCTCCAAGTAGACTTGGAATAATGGGTCCATTNTGAANNNGATTTTTAATNGACCGTCATGTTCATGACTGAAACTAAAGTCGCAGGGCTGTTTGCGGCAGTCGCATAGCCTGGCCATTGCGCCGGATTGCTAATCCGGTGGTGTCTCACCTCGGGAGTTCGAATCTCCCCTGCCGCGCCATCAATCAAAGAAGTCATCGAATTCATCTGCCATAAAATCAGTCAATTTTTGACGATTTCTTGCATCTACAACTCTCTTTAGACGCTTTCTTTTCTTAATTATAAGTGGTAACATTATGAAACTTAAGCAGACTGTAATTAGTACGACTGCCCCTGCAATCTTAAACTCCTCTTGTTCTAANCTTTCAGAGACATTTCCCAACCATTCATTGTTTAGAGGTGGTTCTTCAGGTTCAGGTGGCTCAGGAATCAAATGTTGGTAATATGACCACCAGTCATCTTGAATTTGCACTTCCTCTACATTTGTAGGATAATCGATAATACTTCTTTCATTACCCACCCAATCAACAGGTGCTAGAATATAGTAGTAGATTCTCTCTGGCCTAATTCCGTCATCATCCCATCCATATTCAGTGTAATTTGCTGATTCTCCTGGTATGACATTAGAATAAGATAAGACCGGAGAAATAAATGAAATGTCAAGATTGTCAGGCTTTTGATCTACCCTGTAAAGATTCCATGAAACGTTTCCGTCAGACTCATGATCTGGCCATTNCCAAGAAAGTTCCACTTTGTAACATAGTGACCAATCGTTTTCTATTTTGAAACAGTCGGAACTATTGGTAAATTCCCAAGTATGCCCAAATTGAATCACTTCAGAATCTGGAGGGTTGTTGTCTCCACAAATAAATGACCCATCACCATTCTCATTAGTAGTCACATTTGCTTTTTCAAAGTAAACAATACCTTGTCTATCAATTGGGGCAATTGCATATGATACACATTCGCCATCAGCCAATACAGCGGGGTCATTCCACTGGTTTGTTTCTATTGAAAGAGAAGTGACAAAACTATTTGATGTTAAATCGTCC
>PBXE01000020.1 GCA_002727485.1 Methanobacteriota archaeon
AAGCATACCAGGCTCTACTTCTCCGATTTTATCGCCTACTTTTTGGCCTGAAACATCGTATACTGAGATTACTATTCCGACATACCCATCGCCAACTTCTAACCCCTGTGAAGTGAGATGGACATCATTGAACTCATACCCGTACCCTTCATGAATAATAATTTCATCTTTTACTAAAGTAACTCTATGACTGGCATCCCCTCTATCGACAAGCAAAGTTGTAGATACGTGGCCGATAATCAACAAAACCAAGCCTAAATGGACAATATGTGCTGCCAAAGGTATTCTTTTGAGTAATGGTTTCTTAGTTTTCCGAATAACATTTTTTCTGATCTCAGAAAATAATGGTCCAATGGAAATCAATAGCATTGGGAGATAAATCCATGCGATTGAGCCTCTATCAATAATCGCAGAGACCGATGAATCAGAATCAGCGCCTAGAGCATGCGGGAAGAAAACGGCCAAGAATAAAGAAACTAAAATTATCAGAATCAATAAGAATACTGTATTTTTGGGTTCCCCTGACCTATTCAAGTAAAACAACATAGAGATAGTAAATGCAAGAATAAACGGTGCACCATATAACTCATGCGCCTCGAAATTTATCGAGTCAATACTGGCAATTAAGATTATAATTGTTAAAATCAAATAGGAACTGATTACCATTACAGACCCCCACAACGCTATTTTCTGTTGCCATTTCTTTGAGAAAATTGAAAATTCTACTTCATTATCATCATCTTTCTGCATAAGCCATGGTATGATGAAAACTAGTAACAATACTCCAGCAGTTAACACATCAATTAGATTTGACCATGCTGAAGCAAGACAGAGAACTACTCCGAATGAAGCCCATATCCACTCCTTAGTAGCATCATTTGAGTAGTACATAGGAACAAATAAAAGCGTAAAAATTAACGTGAAAAAGGCCTGCTGAGTCAAAAGAAGAGTACCTACGGTAATTATCAGCAACGTTGGTATGTATTTATGCCTAAAATATATCCAACCTTGGGAATCTATTTCTTGCTCGGTATTGTATGAAAAGTCGATTAGGATAAATATGAAAATTAAAAGTAAAAACGCTTCACTGGGAATATAATGATACAAATCTGCACCGATGAAAAGTGAAAGGAGCGCACCAATTAAAGGTAAAAAGAGAACTTGAAGCCCTAGACTTGGACTTTCAATATCAAGAATTCTTCTCCTAACTACTAAAATCCAGCAAGCAATAAATAATAACATTATAATCAAATAAGACATTACCTCAACACCAACAATACTGTCCGATTTTAGTAAAATCATCCTAGAAAAAGCATCTGATGGTGAAGTACCATCATCTGATGTTACAAATGTATGTACTGAAGAAGCCCAAACTCCACCAGCCCTGGTTACCAGTGTAGCAAATAATGCAAGCCCTCCTGCAACTAAACCACCTCCAATCCAAGCCTCATTAGAAGCCTTTCCAGGCCTAGTTCTAAGGTGCACCAATCCTACTAAGGCTAACCAAGGTAACAGAGAGCCTGTCTCGACTGGATCCCAAGCCCAATATCCACCCCAATCTAAAATTAGATATGCCCATAATCCACCAAGTCCAATTCCTAGCGTGAGAACAAGTAAACCTGGCCTAGCGATAAGTAATACTTGTTCCTTGATATCTGCATCTTGATTTGTAAATATTTTAGAAATTGATACTGCTGAAAGATGGATACAGAAAGAGTATCCTAAGAAGATTAATGGAGGGTGGATAACCATTAAATCTGTCTGTAATAGCTCATTCAAACCTGCACCAGCAAAGATTTCTGGGGTTTTTCTGAACGGGTCAAGGCTTATCGATATTAGAATTAAGATTAACGAAAATCCATGGATTAACCTCAAACGTAATTCCCTCGATTCGATATTTTCAGATTCACTCATTGGTTTTCTCCAAATCCAAGCTAAAAGTGTCAACCACAAAACCCACATCAATAGCGGTCCTTCTCTAGCTGCCCAAGTGGCAGCAAAACGATATCTCAGCGGTAATGCCTCTCCTCCGAATGCAACTACATACTGAATAGTTGTATCATTTACAATGAATCGGCTAGCAAGGGTAAAAAAGGGCACTGCTAAACAAATGTGTAACAAAACACCAGCGATTTTTGACCTTTCAAATATTCGTGGTTGGATGATTAAGAAGGCGGCTGCCAACGCAGCAACCCACAGTGACGCCCCCCACATGCTCTCTGCTAACTCCCGCCTTTGAAGGGCTTTGCTATTTCATGAAACGAAATATTTGATTCTACCAACCAAAGAACTTCGCTCGGCTGTAACCAAAAGAACGTAGTACTGAAATGACTTTTTTAGTTAGAAGAACGGGCCTCTTAACTAAAATTTTCAAACCAATGCCCAATTTTTGTAAGGGGGACATATTAGATAATTCTTCAGGAAGACAACTTGCCATAAATGACATCTCTTCGTCTGTAAGTTCGTACAGGGCTTCTTTGCCTCGTAAAATTTTGTTATATGGTGGGAACGTTTTCTTCCATGCTTTCTCGTAAGTCATTAATTTCTCTTTAGACAAGTCATTATCCCTCAATGCATCGGCTATCACTTTAGCTGCTTCTCTACCTGACCATAGTGCTAAATGTGAACCTCCTTCAAAGAGAGGTGATGTGAAACCTGCGGCATCACCGACTAAAATCACCCCATCGTCAACAGTCTTTTCTCTAGGCCCTGAAATAGGAATAGTACCTCCAAATGGCTTAACTTTTGTCGACTTGGATTGATCTCTCCACATTGGGTTAACTATCGGTTTACCGTCGAGATAAGTATCATTGATAAATTTGTCAAGATATTTTATTGCACCTTTCTTATCAGTCGTAACCAGCCCTACATTGGCTCTATCACCCTCTTTAGGTATCATCCACACATATCCATGAGGCGAGTATTGTGGCCAGATATAGAAATCAAGATAGCCATCATTTTTCACCTCTGTAACTTCATATTGGAATCCTGCAATTACCTCGACCTGGGTCCCCATATCGAGTAATTTTGAACTAGCACCGGCAACTCCTGAGGCATCAATCACAGCCCGGCATTCAATTGGAAAATTCTCTCCTTTGCCATCAATTTTCCAATTGGAAAATTGATTTTCGCTATTGAAAATTCTCTCCATTGAAGTAACTTTATGCTTCAAGAATAACTGTGAACCCAACTTATTGGATTCATCCATTAACCATTGTTCGAATAAATGCTTCTCCAAGACATACCCTGGCTCAGTAAGTAGTTTTTCAGTACCATCAGGGAAAATTACACGTATTCCAGTTACATCCAATGCCTTGACATGGTCGGGAATCTCGAGAGAGAGGTTTTGTACTGCTAGTTCAGAAAGACATTCTCCACAATGCACTGGTGTTCCGACCTCGGCGTCAGCCTCGACCACTATCACCGACAAACCCGCTCTTGCCGCATGTAAAGCTGCTGAACCCCCTCCCGGGCCAGCACCGATGACTAGAACATCGCACGTGCTAGAATCACTCCCCATGAATCAAGTGTACATGACCAAGCCCATGAATAAAACGGTTGTTAGATTCTATGTGAACTTACGCAGGTTCAAAGGTATAGTGCCCATCCCGTTGTTGTGGCATGGAGAACTTTGAAGAGATGGCTGAGCCATCTAGAGGCTCGTGGTGAGTTGATTCGCATCAATAGACCGGTTGATGTCGTCTATGAAGCGGGAGCGATTGCTGATCTGTTGGTAAAGAACTCCGGCCCAGCAGTTATTTTCGAAAAACCCCGGCTAGCAGACGGTTCAATAAGTGAAATACCTCTGGCGATGAATATTTTCGGCACCGGTGAAAGAACTCTCCGAGCCTTAGGTGCAAGTCATGAGACTGAAGTTGGAGATAGGATGGTGGCAATGATGAAGCCGGAAATTGGTGAATTCATGAAAAAACCATGGAAAGCCTTACCGCTTGCAAGGGATGCTTTAGCAATGCCTCCATGGAAGAAGTGGAAAGGTAAGTGTCAGCGTGTAAAGATGGATTTAGACCTCACTAAATTACCAATACCAAAGACCTGGCCAATGGATGGAGGACACTTTGTAACTCTACCTCTAGTAGTGACTAAGGACCCGAAAAGTGGAGATCATAATTTAGGAATGTACAGAGCCCAAGTTTTTGGAGAAAAAGAAATCGGCCTACATTGGCAAATACACAAACACGGAGCGGATCACGCTTCAGCAACCGGAGAAAAACAAAAAATGCCTGTAGCCATATGCATAGGAGGCCCTCCTGAACTGATTTTTTCCGCTATTGCGCCACTACCAGATAATCTTTCAGAATACCAATTTGCTGGTATTTTGGGTAGAAGATCGCTCAGAATCACCAAAGCCCTTACTCAAGATATAATGGTCCCTGCCGAAGCAGACATCGTCATTGAAGGCTATTGCGTACCAGGAGAGACCAGGCTTGAAGGGCCGTTTGGTGACCATTTCGGATTTTATTCCTTAACTGGGCAGTATCCAGTAATGCATGTAACCGCTATAACAAGAAGAAAAGATGCAATACTACCAGCCACAATTGTTGGACTACCACCAATGGAAGATGGATACCTTGGTGAGGCTATTGGAAGACAATTCTCACCTGTCTTACAGTTCCAACATAGAGATGTAAAAAGCGTACATTTGCCTCTTGAAACTGGGTTTCACAACTTAGCAATTGTTGCATCAAAGCAAAGATATCCAAGGCAAGCTAGGAAAACAGCCCTAGGGCTACTTGGTGCAGGACAGATGATGTTCTTGAAGTCGATTATAGTAATCGATCCTGAACAAAACCCCAAAGATCTTGAGCAATTACTAGATTCACTAAATGATAAAGTAGAAATTTCTCAGGATGTAATCGTTCTTGAAGGAATGGTGGCAGATTCGCTAGATGCATCAAGTCCGTTTGAAAATGTTCAAGATAAAATCATAATTGATGCCACCACAATACCAAGTGCTGACCCTCGGTCTGATAAAGAACCACTGGAAGGCTCCTACAGTTTAGAAACTCCTTCCTGGAGACAGGGGTTAGAAGATGCTCCAAAATTCAACTCCCTAGAAGATGTCAAACAATTACCCGAGGTTAAAGACGCTAGAATGCTTCGAGATAGCATGTTAGTAGTGACTATCGATGTAGATAACTCCCCCTCTCCTGAAACAGGATCATCAAATTATGATAACAACTCAGAAAAGAAGAGAATCGATAAAATTATTCAATTGAGAAATTCAATTTGGCAATTGGACTTCAATTCTTCACTAAGATGGTTATTTATTACAAATAATGACCTCGATTTACATTGCGAAAAAGCCCGTAGAAGATTGCTTTGGCAACTTACCTCAAGATTTGATGTCAGTAGAGGTTTGAGTTTTGATGAAGGCAAGAATAGGTTATGTTGGGATGCTACAATACCTATACCAAGTGACGAGTATGGTGTTCGAAGATGGCCCGCAATTACACTGCATTCTCAAGAGACCTTAGAAAAAATCAATTCACATCCAGAATTAGAGAACTACAATTGGCCAATACACCTAGAATTTGGAGGCAAGTAGTAATGGATCTAAAGCAGATTTTGACATTTATCAAAATCGAGCATACTCTGTTTTCCCTACCATTCGTTCTAATTGGATATCTAATTGCTTATGACCAATTTTTCGAGCAATTACCCAAATCCGAGTTAGGGTGGTTCAGAATAGATTTGCTATGGATTTTAGTTGCTGCTATTGGAGCAAGAGGGCTTGCTATGGCACTTAACCGGATAATTGACAGAGAAATCGATGCAAATAATCCTAGAACACAACAACGCCATTTAGCATCGGGTTCAATGAGCCTTCGTACTGCTTGGAGTTTAGCAACTGTGTTTCNAGCAATGCTTCTTATTGGNGCAGGNGCACTAAATCAAGTTGCACTAATGATGGCTTGGTTGCCAGTCCTTGCATTTGTCGTATATCCATACACTAAACGATTTACATGGGGATGTCATTTTTGGCTTGGCCTATGTTTGGGGCTAGCGCCTGCTGGAGCNTGGGTGGCAATAGCTGCTGATGTACATGGATGGGGTGCGATAACTGGACAATTAACTAGCGGAACNGAATACCTATGGCTGCCAACTATACTACCAATTTCCCTAGGAGTTGCACTNTGGATNGCAGCATTCGACATAAACTATGCTAGAATGGATGTAAAAAGCGATATTGAGAATAAAATTCATTCTTTTCCAGCAAAATTCGGAGAGACCGCGACAACTAGAACTACTATTCAGTTAACNCTGCTTTGGTTTGCTTGTTTCGCCTTTTCAGACCCNGTGAGTAGCATCTGGTTTCTAGGCGCATCGGCNTTAATGGCATCATTGAACATTTACGTAGTTTTATCAAGAGAACGTTTGAAAAATTTCCAAAGCACCTTATTTCAAGCGTCGATGTTCACAGGCTGGGCCTTACTAATTGCATTAGCCATAGGATTGTTTCTGTAATCGTAGTTTGTCAAGATAAATAACGAATGAAATGTTGAAAGACTTGGTGGTGACACTTTAACACATGAACCCAATTGTAGCATCTCTTCTAGAATTTAATCAGGCTTTTGAAATTCCCAAATTAGATAATCCTGGATTGGGCTCCGAAGAACTGATTGAATTACGAATAAAATTACTCACTGAAGAGGTTCAAGAGTATGCTGAAGCTGCCAGATCAGGGGATTTAGTTGAAGTGTTAGATGCTCTAGCGGATATTGGATATATTCTTGCTGGCACAATAATCAATCATGGAATGCAAGACATATATGATGATGCATTCAATGAAGTTCACAGATCTAATATGGCTAAATTAGTCGATGGTAAAGTGATTCGAAGAGAGGACGGTAAAGTCCTCAAACCAGAAGGATGGAAACCTCCGCAACTTGCTCAATTCCTCGAATGATAACAGGTCGAATTATTGCTAAGTACCGTTTGGGCAAGTCATGACCCGCCCTGTTGCTTTGGTTACAGGTGGTGGCCAAGGAATAGGAGCCGCCACATGCAAAAGATTGTCTAAGGACGGTTATGACGTACTTCTAACATACAATAATTCGTCCAAACCAGCAGAAATGNTGGTTGCAGAAATTAGAGAAGACGGGGGAGATGCTCTGGCAGTAAAAGTAGACTGCTCGAACGGTGGCGAAGTTGGTTTGCTGGGGATACATCCTTGGATGGCAAAATCGATTGATGTACTTGTACTAAATCATGGAGCCTATAATCGTGTTTCAGCAAGTGAAATGACTCTAGAAGACCTAAGAAATACCATGGCTATTAATTTTGAAGGAGCAGTTAGTGTCTGGAAAGCCGTACAGCAGCACCTAACCGAAGATGCTAGAATTGTTGTTGTAGGTTCACAACTAGGAACTAGAGGCTCTCCACATGGCGCAGATTATTCGGCGTCAAAGGCAGCATTGGCCATTTGGGCACGTTCATTAGCCCAAGAAGTCGGCCCCGAAGGAAAAAGAGTCAATGTTTTGGCACCAGGATATGTTGATACTGCAATCCTGGCAGGAGATAGTGAAGAAAAACGNAAGTTTAGAGAAAATGAAGTNCCTCTNAAAAGAGTGGGCAGTCCTGAAGATATGGCATCTACAATTTCGTTTTTAGTGGGCCAAGATTCTTCTTACATCACCGGTGCAATTATTCATGTGAATGGTGGATTATATCTTCCATAATTATGGCATAGTTCAAAACCATTGGACAATTGAATAATGTGTAGGGGGTTTTGATTTGACCGAGGATTGGGACGATAATGGCAACTTTGAATCGGTTGCTAACCATGACGTTGGTTCATCAGACCTAGAATTGAGAGATCCTTTCGATCTTTCAAAGGCATTAGAAGGTGCCGCTCTCGAACATCTTCGCCCTGAAGTGAAAAGAATTAGAATGCACACAGAATTTACCCCTTCTGGCGATCAACCAAAAGCAATTGAAAATTTGATTTCTCAATTGGAAAATGGCCANGAGAGGTGTGTACTANTGGGAGTCACTGGTAGTGGTAAGACATTCGCTATGGCCAAAGTGATAGAGAAACTGAATATTCCAACACTAATCATGAGCCATAATAAGACACTGGCCAGACAATTATATCAGGAAATGGCGGGATACTTTCCAGAAAATGCGGTAGATTACTTCGTTTCACACTATGACTACTACCAACCTGAAGCTTATCTAGCGAATCGGGACCTTTACATCGATAAAGAATTGTCCATAAATGAAAGAATCGAGCAAGAAAGATTTGCAGCAGTAGCATCGCTCGTAACCAGACCAGATTGCGTNATTGTTTCTTCAGTATCTTGTATTTACGGTTTAAATCCACCTGAAACCTTCTTGGAGTCACATGTAAGATGTCATGTAGGACAACAAATTGAACCGATTGATTTGTTAAAGGAGTTAATTGCNTTACAATATACTAGAACTAACACTGACTTAATTAGAGGAAGTTGCAGATTACGAGGAGAAGTTCTTGATGTATGGATGCCAAGTAGAGACGATCCACTNAGAATACAATTTGACTACGAGGGAGTAACAAAAATACAAGTTTGCGACCCCGTCTCATGGGAAACATTGGACATATTAGATGAAGCATGGATTCATCCAAAGGAATTCTTTATGACCAGCCCTGAACGATTTGAAAACGCATTAATTTCTATCGAAGATGAGTTAGATGATAGAATAGCTCATTTCAACAGTCTCGGCAGAGATCTTGAAGCAAATCGAATTGAACAAAAAACAAGATATGATTTAGAAATGCTTAGAGAAATAGGCCATTGCCAATCTATTGAAAATTATTCTTTACATTTCGATGGTCGTCAGAGAGGTCAAAGGCCGTTCTGTTTACTCGATTTCTTCTCTGCATGTGCCAAACAATTCCATGGAGATCCCAAAAAATTTCTAGTAATTATGGATGAATCTCATGTGAGCCTTCCCCAAGTAGGCGGCATGTATCACGGGGACAGATCAAGAAAAGAGAGCCTAATTGAACACGGATTTAGATTGCCAACTGCAGCAGATAATAGGCCTTTGAAGATACCTGAATTTCAATCATTGGTCCCACAAATGGTTTATGTTTCCGCCACACCGGGTGAAAGAGAATTACGTCATTTGTGCGAAGTCACTGGGCAAACTATCCCAAAGGGACTATTACATGCCCAGTCAGGTGGTGGCGCNAAAAAGCCGGATTTGGATAAAAAACATCCCGAAGCAGAAAGTATGTATGAGATAATACAAAAAATTCAACATATCTCAAAGATGGAAATTCGGCCAACTGGATTGTTAGATCCCACTCTAGAAGTTAGGCCTACGAGTGGTCAAGTTGCTAACCTATTATCTGAAATAAATGAAAGAATCGAACAAGGTGAACGGTGCCTTGTGACTGTTTTAACAATCAAATTTGCTGAAGAAGTTGCAGGATATCTAAATGAGATGGGCATTAAAGCACATCATTTGCACTCTGAAATTGATACCATTGAGAGAAGTGAAATCATCAATGCTTTACGACTAGGAATAATCGACGTAATTGTTGGAATCAATCTATTAAGAGAAGGATTAGACATACCGGAAGTNAGCCTTGTTGCAATCTTTGATGCCGATAAGCAAGGCTTCCTTAGAAATGAACGGAGTTTATTACAAACGATGGGCCGTGCAGCAAGAAATTCAAATGGTAAGGTTCTACTCTATGCTGATTCTGTTTCTCCTGCTATGCAGGCTGCGATTCAACAAACATTGGAGAGAAGAAATAGACAAATCAAATATAATCTAGAAAATGAAATTATTCCAAAAACCATCAAAAAGGCATTACCTGAAATGAATTCTAAAGATGAATCATTTATTTCTGGAACAACAACTGATGGCACTGGTGCAAAAAGGCTTGTTGCCAAAAAAGGAGGCAGAAGGGACGGAGATTGGGCCGCTAAACTGAATCTAGGGGCGGGTTCCTGGAGTCATAGTGNCAAAGGTACTGAGGGTTCTGATTTTTCAATTGGAAATTCGAATTCTCAATTGGATTATTCCGATTTGGATGATGCCGCTAATGACCTATCTCCTGAGCAAATAAATGATCTACTAGCAGAGTTGAATGAAGCTATGAAAAAGGCGGCTTTAGACTTAGATTTTGAGCAAGCAGCCAAACTTAGAGATAGGATTTTTGAACTTGAACACCTATTGTAATCAATGGACACATTGATTTGTAATTGCGATTTGGATTGACTATGGCGATTTCTCCTGATGATTTCGAAGTCCCTGTCGAGGATTATGAGTTCTCGACAATTACGACTCCTAAGTCACTGATTGACCAGATGAGTTCAGCGGGAGGTTTTACTGCCACGAAATTAGCAACTGCTAGAGACATCTTGGCTAGTATGCGAAAGGAAATTGATGCTGTCGACGGCGACCCTGCCAAGGTTTGTAACTGGCTGTCATTCCCTGCCTGCCTTTGTGCCACCGGCACAAGGGGTTTTTTTGTCGAGGCAATAAAACAAAAAATGTTCAATGTGATTTCTACAACCTGTGGAATGCTAGACCATGACATTGCCAGAGCATACAAGAAATACTATCATGGCGCCTTTGAATTAGATGATATTGAACTGGGCGAACATTCCCTAATGCGACTTGGCAATGTTATCGTACCGAATTCGTCTTACGGAGAAATTATCGAAGAAGTCGTTATGCCGGTGCTTGAAGACATTTACAATGACAGAATCAAGGAAACCGGAAAAACTGGTGCGGATGCTTGGATNGGTTTTGGTTCAATCCACCTAGTTTGGGAATTAGGAAAGAGAATTGGAACTCCTGATTCGTTAATTTATTGGGCTGCTAAACATAAGATTCCGGTTTGTATACCTGGAATTACTGATGGGTCAATTGGAGCACAACTTTTCATGTTTAGGCAAAAATATCGAGACTTCCATATCGATACTTTGGCTGATGAACAGGTGATGAGTGATTTGACTTGGGATGTAGAGACATCCAACGCATTAATGGTCGGTGGCGGCATCTCAAAGCACCACGTGATTTGGTGGAACCAATATAGAGGAGGATTAGATTCTGCAGTATACATTACTACTGCGCCAGAACATGATGGAAGCCTTTCTGGAGCACGTCTTCGAGAAGCGATTTCATGGGGCAAAATGCGCCCTGAAGCGCCTAATGTCTGTGTTGAAGGAGATGCAAGTGTACTACTTCCGTTAATTGGTTGCGATTTGTTTGGAGGAAATTAAAATGAGTNAAAAACACAATGCTGTACTTATGGTATTGATAATGGCGTTCATGTCATTGTCCGGATGTTTTGGTGAAGAGGAAGTTGAAATTATTGAGCAGACTTCTGGATTCTTTGATTTCCAAGATATGCTTGATGATAGAACATGGTACCATTATCCTGGAGGCATCAATGCAATGAATAATACAACTGCACTAGGCGGCGATAATATTCCTTACTACTCCACTTCATCTTACTACAGTATAGGCATGTCNACCTTCGAGCCAACCATGGGAATCACATCAAGTGGCAATCTATACATTACAAGTTGGGGTAATGGTAATGCCGGATCAACTGCTATTGTACAATGTAGCAATATGGTAGAAATGACCTCAGTAAGTGATTATANCTGTCAAGATGTATACGGTGCATTTCCACCNGTTGCCAATTCTAATGACCCTTATGTATACGTAGACCCTTGGACTGACCGAATTATGAAATTCGATATGCACGCACTTGGNGGAATGACAGTTGAATGGTCTGATGATGAAGGAGCTTCGTGGACTGGTCCATCAATAGCAACGGGTTATTCGGTTCAAGATCATCAAACTATAGCATCGTCTCCTTATGGGGGTATATTACATGAGACTTTGTGGGTTTTCTGCATTAATGGAAATGCTCCAATGCCCCTCTGCTCAGCAAGTCAAGATGGTGGTTTTACATGGGGCCCTGAGTTGCCTGGTGGACCAGTAGATTGTCAAAGCGGAGGATTATCGGCACATATTATTGGAGCGGAGAATGGAAATTTTTACCGTGGACAAATAGGCTGCAATGGTGAAGGTTATTCGATGTATAAGACAGAAGATGGAGCATTAACTTGGACTGAGCATGTATTGCCAACTGAAGAATCNGGTACAGCCGATACATGGAATGCTGAAGAAGCACAGGTTGATACTGATACACAAAGCAATGTCTACGCAATGTGGATGGGTTACGACAATCTCCCATATTTTTCATATTCCACTGATGATGCTGAGACCTGGTCCGATGCAGTAATGATTGCTCCAAGTCACATCCAAGGTACTGGATTCCCAGTTGTAATTGCTGGAGATCCTGGTAGAGTGGCATTCGGATATATCGGAGAAGATGGAGATGGTTTGTGGGATGGTTATATCTCAGTCATGACAGACGCTTTCAATGAAACCCCATTGATTACCACGGTTCAAGTTAATGGGCATGATGACCCATTAGATAATGCAAGTCCAACATGTGGATATGAGAGATGTGGTGGATTTGGCGATTTCATTGATATGCAGATTGATGCTTATGGAAGGCCATGGATTGCACTTTCACATAATCCGAATGGCGATACTGGAATTTTCGGAACTTTCACAAATGGACCTACGCTATATGGAAATTTAACCAGTTTGTCGGAAATTCCTGAAGGCGGACCTCAGACACTTTGAATTGATTATTTCAATTTTCCAATTAGAAAATGCATAAGTGCAGTTCTAATCGGAATTGACGGTCGCCATCCTTCATAACCACCCTTTACTAATGCTAAATGCAACGCTTCCAAGTTTGGACGCCTTGCCTCAACAATATCATTCTTAGATATTATTTCTATATTAGGAGTACTTGGTGAAGTGAGACTTTCAGAAGAAAAATCTCCTGTTTGTCCGGCCATAGTTCGATTGTATAGAATCTCTAGCTCTTGACGGACTTGGTCTTGAGCCCATGCCCTACGGCCACAGATGTTCAGTTTACTTGGNGTCGGATTTTTACACATCAGCAACATAGAAATCGCATCAGCAACATCTAATTCAGACACTAAATANCGGTCTGAAAAAACATCTAGTAATTCAGNCCCACTCGTTAATGACGCCATAATACTGTCCATGAACTTGTTATTCCATGGTTCACTGGAATCATTTGGGATCATGTCATGAATAATAATATGGCTATCTATATTACTNGNATCNACTTCTAATGTTTCAATACTACTAGGCGTAACCAATATCACNTCAGCACCATCGACTTCAATCCCNANTTCACTATCATCAGCAGCANTGCCATANCCCAGGAANCCTAGTAGAACAACCCGATGCCCTGATTTNATTTGACAATCAGTGNCTTCAACAACCAGNGATTCTGAAAANTCNAATTCTGTTGAAAACNGTGCTTTAGCTATTTCNAAATCGTTACTATCAAGTACAATTTGTACCTTTTCTCTAAGTAATCGTTGAATTATGGAATTTCCCAGCGATCCCAACTGCCCACGTAAATGAATTACAGGAAATTCCTCCATGATCGGGCTAAAAGGTTCACACTGTTAATTGATGTCGTAGAGGCTATTTTTCGAATAATAGGTTTAAAATTAGTATTTTCAATTGAAAAACCAAAAATATTCAATTTATATTTACACGCAGATGTAAAAAATGTTACTGCCCTGGAGCAATTGAATAATCGATAAATTAATGATTTTTATTCGTTAAAAATAAATAAAGTTAGAATTATTTTTATTAAACTCTTATTGGAAATAAGATTATACGACATTCAGTAAAATTGATTTTTTTATCGCTTTTCCAATTGAACTTGAATAAATTATACGACATTTTCAATTGGATTTTAACTAAATTTATGCAAAGACTATAAGACCCTCCACGACAGAGGACCATTTAACCGGAAGAGCCGGAACAAGGAGATGGGAAAAATGCCAAATGAAAAATACAACATCCAGGAGTTACTCCAAAGAGATGTATATGTGAATGATAAGAAAGTAGGAACAATAGTGGGTGAAAGACATCACCCGAATGAAGCTAGAGTGCGATCGATGCGTATTCAAGTTGAAACTGATGTTGCTGACGAATATATGAGAAAGCCTGCTGAATTAGCACCTTTACCAAAGGAACTAGTTCATAGCATTAGAAATGATGGAACAGTAAAGTTATCAAAATCAATGCGCGAACTACAGAGAAGATGGAGAAATACCGTACGTATTGATGAAAAATTATACGCACCAGATGAAATGCTAGATAGGGCAGTATTAGATAACCAAGGAAGAGAAATCGGAGTGATAAGCAAATTATTCAAAGTTAAGAGGACATACAAAGGTGTTATTGTACAAACACGTCTTGGAGTACAGAAGGATTTCGGAATTGAAGAACAAATTAGAATTCCTATAACTGCGTTTTCCAGAACTAGGGAGCGCTTGGATGAAGTAGTTCTATCTAGAACCTTTGAAAGAGTCCTTCAATTGCCTTCATACATTACAATTAATCAAATGCCTGAAAATTGATTGGAAAATCTATTTTCTAACGAGCGATTTATTCCGTCACTCTTATGACGGGGAGGTTAGTCGGCGAGTTTACCCTTGCGCGGGTAGCTTAGTCGGTTGGAGCACCCGGCTGATAACCGGGAGGTCGCAGGTTCAAGTCCTGCCTCGCGCACCAAATACTACTTTCCACGCGCAAAGAACATGAATGTCCACTCCAAGGGTTGACCAGAGGGGATACTATGGTTGTACTATCCGGCAGCAATTCAAAGCCCCTTGCCGAGCAACTTGCTGAGTCACTAAATTGGGAACATCACTCTCTAGAGACTAGGCGCTTTCCTGACACCGAAGGATACATTAGAATCCCCGAGGAAGTGATTGAGGCTGTAAGAAAAGAGCCTGTTGTCTTAGTTTCAAACACCTTTCCAGATTCTGGAATTATTGAAACTATGCTGATGTTAGAAGCGATTAATGATGTGCGTTCTGGAAAAATGGAGAACCTGAAGAATATTGGCCCGCAAGAGATGGAAGACATCGGCCCTGGGGTTTTACTTGCGATCCCATACTTTGGATATTCTAGACAAGATAAAAGATTTAATCCAGGTGAGGCTATTTCTGCAAGAGCAATCGCAAACCTCCTAGCATCCAGATGTGAAGGAATGGTTGTTTTTGACATTCATGAACCTAAAGTACTCGAAGGCTTGTCAGTTCCTGTTGCCTTTACTTCGGCTATGCCAGAACTAGCTTTACATCTTAGACAAGAAGTCAATCCTGATTTCATCTTATCGCCCGACAAGGGGGCCATTGAAAGAGCATCTCAAGTTGCTAATCTAATCGATTGCCAATTCTCATACTTAGAGAAAACAAGAATAGATGCTCATACTATTATTCACAAAGCAAAAGATTTAGACGTAGACGGAAAGATTGTAGCAATCGTAGATGACATGATTGCAACTGGAGGGACTATTTGTCGTGCTGCAGACGCTCTAAGAAGTCAAGGCGCTACGGAAGTTCATGCAGCTTGCTCTCACGGATTATTTACTGGTGGAGCAATTGCTCGGTTAGTAAGATATGTTGATGGGGTTCACTCTACAAGCTCGCTTCCAAACCCTCGCGATGTTATCTCCGGCGGCCCTGCGCTTGCAAGAGGGGTCAACGAGTTATTTGAAACACTAAACTGGAATTTCTAGGGCCGCAGTTGCTCTTTTTGCCAATAATTATCCCACCAAAAATTGGTTTTTTACAATAAATTTCCTACTGCTTTTCTTCCGTCGCGTTTATATTGTTGAGGTTGTGCGCATGGTTGCCTTTAACATGAGGATGGAGAGAATTCCGATGAGTGTACACGTGCGATTTGAAACCCCAACAGAAGTATCAGACAAAATATATGAGATGATTCAAGCCAATTCTAATGGTAGAATCAAGAAAGGAAGTAATGAAGTAACCAAGACTGCTGAACGAGGCACTGCCCAGTTCATTGTCTTAGCAGAGGATGTTAATCCTCCAGAACTTCTTGCTCATATTCCTTTGATTTGTGAAGAAAAGGGAATTCCTTACGGATATGTTCCATCTCAAGAATACCTTGCGTCCGAAGCTGGATTGCCTAAAGGTGTTAAAACTGCATCAATCGCAGTCATGGAAATAAACAAAGGCGCCCAAGAGAAATTCAATGAAGTTGTTGAAGTAATCAACGGGCTAAAGGCTTGAATTAATTTCGGAGTTGAGTAAAATGAGCGAAGAACTTGGTGGATGGCCAGCAGAAGTAGTTGAGATTGTTGGCAGAACCGGTATGACCGGCGAAGCAACTCAGGTCAAGGTACGTGTTAATGACGCACCTAACCCTCGTGACGTCGGCCGAATTATTACTCGTAACGTACTTGGACCTATACGTATTGGTGATATACTAATGCTTAGAGACACTGGTCGAGAAGCACGTAAGTTGAATGCAAGGTGATAGATGTGCCAGAAAGAAGAATTTGTAGTTTCTCTGGAGAAGAGATCGAGCCAGGAACTGGAATGATGTTTGTCCGTAAAGATGGCAGTATCATGTGGTTCAAAAATTCCAAAGCTAGAAAGAACATGGTGAAATTGCGAAGAAATTCTCGTAAGGTCAAGTGGACTCGTCACTTTGTCAAAGGTGGAATATAATATTTCATTGTATAACTAACTTTAATCAAGTGTCTTTGGATATATGGTGATAATATGGAAACAACATATGTAATGATAAAGCCAGATGGCGTACAACGTGGATTGATTGGTGAAATTATTGGAAGATTTGAGCAAAAAGGATTGAAATTGGTAGGACTAAAGTCAATTATTCCAAGTGAGGAAATTGCTCGCTCTCATTATGCTGTCCACTCAGAAAGACCGTTTTTCCCTGGACTAATCAAATTCGTAACTTCTGGACCTGTGGTTTGTATGGCATGGGCCGGAAAGGATGCGATTAGTGTTGCTAGAAATTTAATTGGCCCAACCAATGGAAGAGAAGCACCTCCTGGAACAATTCGTGGTGATTATGGAATGGATATTGGATACAATATGATTCATGGTTCTGATGCTCCCGAAACTGCTGAGTTTGAACTTGGCCTATGGTTCTCTGAAGGTTTAATGGAATGGGACCTTACCATCTCAAGATGGTTTTATGAGTGATAAGCACGGACCTTGCTCCCACAGTGGAGGTTTGATTTATGTCAGAAGAGGTTGAAGAAGAGGTAATCCGCGGGAATAATCGTCAACCTATTGTCTCTGTTTTAGGCCATGTTGACCATGGAAAAACAAGTGTTCTAGATTTGGTTCGCTCGATCGGAACTGAAAAGCAAGCCAGTGTTATGAATAGAGAGGCTGGGGGAATCACACAGCATATTGGAGCTACGGAAGTTCCTGCTGATGTTTTGAACGATACTTGTTCAGCAATGCTTGGAGGTAATAACTTCAAATCCCCAGGCTTACTTTTTATCGATACCCCAGGCCACCACTCTTTTGTTAGCCTCAGAAATCGTGGCGGCTCAGTCGCAGATATTGCAATTCTTGTAATCGATATCATGGAAGGCCTTCAACCTCAAACTATTGAAAGTCTAAATACACTAAAAGAAACAAAAACACCATTTGTAATTGCAGCGAATAAAGTTGACAGAATTCACGGCTGGAGATGTGAATCGGGACGTTCATTTATTCAGTCTTTCAAAGAGCAAAGAGAGGATGTTACCTCTTTGTTTGATGATAGATATTGGAAACTCTTAGGTCAATTTTCTGAGCACGGATTTAATATTGAACGGTATGATAAGATTAGAGATTTTACTCAGAATGTCGCTGTAGTACCTATGAGTGCAAAAGAAGGTGAAGGTTTACAGGATTTACTAGCAGTAAGTGTCGGACTTGCAGAAAGATTCCTTGAAGATAGGTTGACCGATACTATTGGACCAGCACAAGGTACAGTTCTTGAGATGCGTGATGAAGTTGGAATGGGTAAAACAATTGATGTCATTCTTTACAGAGGTTCATTAAAAATTGGAGATAAAATCATGTTAGCATCTAATGATGGCCCATTTTCTACACATATCAAAGGATTAAAACGTCCTAAGGGAATGTCTGAAATGAGAGACGCTGGCAAAAGATGGATGAATTTCTCAGAAGTAGATGCCGCATGTGGTGTAAAAATAGTAGCCCCTAAACTGGAGCAGGCTATTGCTGGAACGACTCTTTATCTAGCAAATACAGATGAACAGATTTCAATTGCAAAATCTGCAATTCAAGAAGAATGGCGAGGAATTTATGACAAAATGCCGGTAATGTGTTCAGTATGTAATAAGATCTCATCAAGATTAGAATTTGTCGAGCAATGTCAAAATGGAACTTGTAGAGGTGCGGTAGAAGAAAAGAATGGCGTTGTGATTAAGGCTGATACTGTAGGGGGACTCGAAGCCTTAGCTTTTGAATTATTCAAATTGAAAATACCTGTTCGCCAAGCAAGTGTTGGCCCGGTTAACAAAAAGGATATCTTGATGGCAAAGTCTATCCAAGACCCTTTGAATAAGGTGATTTTAGGATTCTCAACCAAAGCAAATAATGAAGTCGCTGATGAACTAAAAGCTGATAATTCCGAAATAAAGTTCTTCAGTGGATCAATCATATACCATATTTTAGACAGTTTTGAAGAATGGAGAGAAGAAACCAAACAAGCCATTGAGGCGGAACAACGGGAGTCTTTGGTATATCCTGGAAGATTACTATATCTCAAAGACCATACATTCCGATCCAAAGGTCCAGCCATTGTTGGTATGAGAGTTGTTGGTGGCAGAGTACATATTGGTCAGAGATTGATGAAATTAGATGGTACTCCTGTTGGACAAATTAAGAGTCTGAGAACCAGGGATTCAGAAGATGTAAAAGAGGCAAACCAAGGTGATGAAGTTGCTGTAGCCATTCAAGGACCAACGGTTGGCAGACATATTGACGAACTAGACGAATTCTATGTCGATGTTCCGGAAAAACATGCTAAAAGACTCAAGAAAATTGAATTAACGCCTATTGAACAAGAAATTTTGGATGAATTGATTAGACTTCACAGGAAAGAAAACCATTTTTGGGGTCGTTGAGTTCATTGCCGGTATGATGCACAATGACATAACACAACCTCACATTCATATATGGAATGACCCCGATAGCAATTTGTCAAAGGAGTTTGTGATATGGAAGCAGGATTGTCGACCGGTGCCGGAATGGCACCACCAGCTGGAACTCAAGACTTAATCGGAACTGTTTCAGCCATTTCAAATAGTTTGATGAATGAAGTCAGTAAAGTGATTATTGGTAAAAATGAAAATCTTAGAAGAGTTACTGTAGGTATCTTATCCAACGGAAACATGTTGTTGGAAGATTTTCCTGGATTAGCTAAAACCCTACTAGCAAATACTTTTGCAAGAGCGCTAGGATGTAAATTCAAGCGTGTCCAATTTACTCCTGACTTACTTCCTTCTGATATTATGGGGACGTATATGTATGATCAAAAATCTGGTGAATTTAAACTTCGTGCAGGTCCTTTGTTTTCCAATATTTTACTAGCTGACGAAATCAATCGAGCACCTCCAAAAACACAAGCTGCATTGCTTGAAGCAATGGAAGAAAAACAAGTTACTATCGAAGGTATCACGCACAAATTACCTGCTCCTTTCGTTGTTTTAGCAACTCAAAACCCTATCGAACAGGAGGGGACATATCCACTACCTGAAGCTCAAATGGACCGTTTCTTGATGAAGATGAGTATGGGCTACCCTGACCGCTCTGAAGAAAAAGCGATTCTTGCTAGAAGAAAACTACGTGGTAAGGACCAACATGATGTAGAACAAGTTACTTCACCAAAGAAGGTTGTAGCAATGCAAAAGGCACTGGAAACTGTTCATGTTGACCCTGCAATTCTTTCGTATATTGTCGAAATTGTACAAAGAACTAGGGAAGACCACCGTGTCGTAAATGGTGCATCTCCTCGTGCATCTCAATCTCTATTCAAGACTGGAAGAGCAGCGGCGGCTATTGCAGGAAGAAATTATGTCATCCCTGATGACATCAAAGGTATCGCATTACAAATAATCAGCCACCGTATTAATATGAAGCCTGAGGCTAAAATTCGTGGAATTACCGGTATGCATATTGTTCGTAAAATCCTTTCCGAAGTCCCTGTTCCTGTCATTCAACCCGCCTGAAATTAAATCATTTAAGGCTTGCATTGAAAGAGGAGAACTTTCCTCATTGCATTGTCCGAGAGTGTTTGTGTATGAATCCTTACAAAATGGTTATCGCAGTTGCTAATCAAAAAGGAGGTTGTGCTAAAACTACGACTGCTGTAAATTTGGCGGCAGCATTGGCAAAGGGGTCGAAAAAGCAAGGTTTGCCTCCGGCTAAAGTGCTGCTTATAGATTTAGATCCTCAAGGAAACTGTGCTACTTCTTTCGGTGTTGAAAAGAAAAAGGTGAAAAAAACCGCTTATGATTTACTGACCAATGAATCTGGAGAAGATTTACCTCTAATGGATGAATATCTCATCCATCCTGAACAATTGAATGAAAGTATGCAAGAAGCCTGGAGCATGAGAAATGGTGGTAAAAAAGCACCTGCTAATCTATCGGTTGGAAACCTATGGCTACTACCTAGTGACATTCACCTTTCAGGTGCAGAAATTGAACTCAGTCACAAAATTGGTAGAGAGACTAGACTTCGTGAAGCTTTGGCACCAATCATAGATAATTTCGACCACATAATAATTGATACTCCGCCCTCGTTGGGTCTGCTATCAATCAATGCTATGTGTGCAGCAAATTGGGTTATGGTTCCAGTTCAAGCTGAGTATTATGCTCTAGAAGGATTTAGCATGCTGATGAATTCAATAAAAATGATACAGAGGAGAATTAATCGAAATCTAAAGATCTTTGGAATTGCTATGACTATGGTTGATGCCAGATCTAAACTAAGTCGCCATGTTTGTGACCAAGTAAATTCAAAAATGCCGAAAAAATTATTCAAAACTACGATTAGAAGGCTGGTTAAAGTCGCTGAAGCGCCGTGGAGTGGCGCCCCTACAGTACTTCTAAACAAACCTACCAACTCAGGCGCCGGCGCTGGTTCGTTAGAATATTGGACTCTTGCTAAAGAATTTCATCAACGTGTTTTAGCAATGCGTAGAGAATTTGGTGTAAAGGAACAACCAAGATTACTACTCGACAGAAAGAATATGATGTGAGTTGAATTTCCAAAAAACATCTCAAAATCGCAAAATTTTGTTTCAACCTTTCGCGTAGGTTAAGTATGCGCTCAAGTGGTCGGCAGTTAGGGATAGCGATGACTGCTGAAGGAATGACGTCAATTAGCGTAAGTTATGAAGTACGAAGACAGTTAAATAATCTTAGAACAATGAGTGGTTACAAGAGTGTTAATGAATTTCTTACCGATTTAATTAGAGCACATAAGATTACAAAAATGAGTGGGGAAATTGAGACCTTAAGAGAGAGAATGAAAGCGGTTGCCGATGTAGAAGTAGAACATCTAGTCGACAGATTGAATCTTTCACCGTTCAAAGTGTGATATTATGATGGAATGGCGCCCTAAAGGCTACTTATTTGATACCAAAAACCTAGTTCGTGCATTATTCGATGAGCAAACTGATGAAGGTAAATTATTGGTCTCTGCTGCAGCAGGGAATATTGAAATTTTTTCATACTCACAATCCTGGAATGGGGTATTATGGCTCATAATGAATACATTGGTTGAAGATGGAAAACCAATTTATAATGGCGAGGAATTAGGCAATTTAAAGAATTCATTACCAATCGTTTGGCGGTAATTATTGTCCGCCATTCTTTGCAATCCATTCGTGACCATACCATTCCCACTGTTCCATAGTCCAACCTTCAGGAAGGCCACTTTCTGGCACTGGAGGTGCGCTCTTGGGCTTTTCATCATGAGTTTGATCTTCTTCTTCGAGCATAGCTGAAACCTCTTCAGCAGAGGTTTCATCGGCCTTAATTTCAATTCCTGCAATGTCTTCAAGACTGTTTTCTTGGTCGTAAATCTCCTCAGCCGAAACCTCGGAAATTGGTTCTAGTTCATCTTCAGTTACATCTTCTGATGAAAAGTTCATCTCCTCTACTTCGTCATCCCAAGAGCCGTCAGAATCAATACCTCCGCTTGCCGATAAGCCTGCCGACCCTTCAAGTGCTTCTTGATTCGCTGATGCTTCTTCGGGCTCAAATGGAACACCATATCTCTTAATCATATCATTTATTTTTCTCTTCTTAGAAATAAAACTGATCAATACAATCAATGCAGAAAGTGCAACGAATAAAATTCCACCAATAATTGATACTTGTTTGATTGTTTCACCAAGCCCATCTTCTTCTTCATCAGTAAGTAAACCTGCTTCAGAACTGATAACCCATGATGAATAGGAAAGGTCGACATCTCCGGGCTGCTTGTCACGTGAGAGATAATCTTGATAATCGGGGTCTCGCCATCCTTGACAAACATTTGATTGATTGTCAATCGCTTGCATGCAGTATTGTTGTTCTGTAGAGACTAGAATTTTTGTATCGTCATAATCACTATTAGAACCAACATTGTCTCCGTCCTCATCAAACCACTCTAGTGGGTCGTTAGGGAAGGCATCAGATGAGTCAGCCCACCTGTCACCATCAGAGTCAAGACAGCCAAACATTGAGGTTTTCGAATAACCAGACTGGGAGGATGGGTCTGCTTGCCAGGTAAACATCGAAGTGCCAAAAATGAGTGGACACGAATCAGGATTATTTCCTGATAGATTCTCGCCATAACCATCGCCATCACGATCTATCCACTGAGTAATATCGTTTGGTATAGCATCAGCTCCCTGCGAGATTGTCCAATCAGGAGAAGGATCTGAATACTTATCAAAATCTGAATCTAGGCATCCGAATCTATCTTTCGTGGAGAATCCGTTTACTTCGGGACAACCATCAGGTTGATATGCTGGCGAAGGGTTATCTCCATAGCCATCATTGTCAGTATCATTCCACTGAGTAGGGTCATTAGGGAAAACGTCACCATCGATACCATCTATATTATCACCATAGCCATCACCATCTGAATCTTGCCATTGATCTGGATTTTGTGGGAATAAATCGCCTTCATTGCCTTCTGAATTATCTCCATAGCCATCACCATCTGAATCAACGTATTGAGTAGCATCATTTGGAAATGCATCACCATTAGTACCGGATAAATTATCTCCATAACCATCTCCATCTGAATCAATAATTTGACTTGGATCTGTTGGAAATACATCAATAGAATCGGGAGTCCCATCTAAATCTGAATCCAAATCGAAATATGAGACCTCTGTAGTAGTGGAAGTCGACATAAAGACACAAATTTGTCCACCAAATTCACGGTATCCACCTGTAACTAGACCCGAGCCGGAAAATGATTCTTTTACTGTGAAAGGTGATTTACCCACAATGAATACATTGCCTTCTTCGGTTCCAATGAAGTATGAAGTGTCATCATAATTAGAAATTGAGGAAATTTTCTGAGAAACTCCTAGGTCAAGAGATGAAGAAGTCCATGTAGTAGTATTATATCTGTACAACATGCCTTCTGAGGTTCCAACAATCAGGTCTTCTGTAGAGTCTTGATAGGAATATGTTAGATAAGTATTGGATTGGGTTAATTTAGATATAAAAGCACCATCTTGTCCATAGATATGAGTATTGGAATCCATTGCTGAAAAGGTAATTTGATTGTTTTCTAAAACTTCAAATGCCAAAAATCCTGATGCTACCATGCCAGTTTGAAATCCAGTTGCACCAAGCTGGTTGTATTCGTAGGCTTTTCTCAAACCAGTATAATATGCAATCCAAACATTACCCTCATTATCCCAATCAATATCATCAGGCGTACTAGAAATATTATGTTGGTATACAATCTGTTTTGAAGACATACTGAAAACTAATAATCCTGAATCATATGAAGCCGCTAGAAGTTGCTGAGCATTATCTAAACGTGCGCTGGTCATTGAAAGATTGGTTTGGAAGGTCCATATAGAATTAAATTCACCTTGCGATAAAGTTTGTTGACTGATTTCTCCACTCTTTGTGACTGTCAATAATGAATTATCGGATAAAATTTCATGATAAACAATCAAACTACTACTATCTGTAACTCCGGAATAAACTAGGTTTGACTCAGCATTTACACTGTTTGAATAGGTCGAAAACGGAAGAAGCAACAAAATAAAAACCATCAATATGCTTCGCTTCATGTGTCTGCCAAGAAGCGTTATTTTATCAATAAGTCGCTATTTATGTAAGATTCAATCTTCATCTTCTTCAGATTTATCTTTACCTTTGCCCATAGAACTAGGAGGCGGTGCCCCCCTTGCCTTCTTAGCAGGCTGGAGCATGTGCCTTACCGGAGTTAATGTAGCAACATTAGTCTCTGGTCGAACTTGCGGCGTTAGGCTGGTTGTAATTGGCTTCAGTGTTGTTGTAGCTGTTGGTACTGGTTGATCATCCTCTTCATCAAGACCGGTTTCTTGAGGTTGGAGGGTTGAAACAACCGGCTTCAATTCAGCAACTCCCATTTTTTGAACCGGTTTAGGAAGTTCTACTGATGGTTTGGTTACAGGTGAAACAATAGGTGATTTAACTGGCCTAACTAATGGTGAAGTAGGCGCTAAAGGCTTAGAACTGGTCTCGGGAGCACGCATTCCAGACAATCCCATCCTAGTAACTTGTTTTTCATCAGAACCTGCAAGAATTCCTCGCATCGGTCTTCCTCCAGAAGAACCTAGGAGAGAAGGCCTCGCTCCAAGAACTGAAGGATCGGGTAATACTGCTTGTGGACGGTCTTGACCGGAGATAGATTGCATCCACATCTGCCGTTTTTCGGCACGAGAATCTACGTTTTGTAAATCTCTGAATTCCTTTTCTCTAGTCTTATACTCAGTTTCAGAACTATCAATCTCACCTTGAACTTGTTTCTCAACAGCATCTCGCATCTTAGCTTCAGCGGTCTCTTTGAAGTTGTCCATTTGTTCAGTTAGATTTTGTAATCTATCTCTAATTTCGGCTCTCTTCAATCCCAATTGAGCCTCTATTTCTGCTCTAATTAGTGCTTCTCTCTTTCTTACTTCAATTAGTGCCTTGTTACGCATGATTTCTTCGCGCTTGTCTAATTGACGCTCTAGTTGTGATGCAACTTCACTTTCCTTGCGTGTCTTGAATTGTTCGAGACGGTCTTCCATATCAACCTCTAATTCTAAGGCTGTTTCTTCCTTCAATAATTCAAGATGTGTTTCAAATGTTAGTCTCTCATTTCTCAAGCCAGCATCAATTTCGGACATAATCGCTTTACGCGCTGCAGTTTCACGAGACTGGAATTCAAGTTCGAGTCTTTCAGACCAATCAGCCTTCTTTGATTCATATTGCTTTTCGAGTTGCTCTCTAAGTTCATTTTCTCTGTCATAGCGGAATCTTGCAAGTCGATTTTGTATTTCTGCTTCCCTTGCATTTCTGTAACTTGTAAATTCAGACTCCATTCTTAACTCAAGTTCATTATCAATCTCTTGTTTGAGTGTTCTTGAAATATCATCCACTGCCTTTGAAAATGTAATATCATACTTCTCTCTAAGTCGCACTTTCCTTTCAGCCAACCTTTCTAGATGCTTGGTCTCAAGTTGATTTTCAATTTCAACTCTAAGTTCATCTCTTCTTCGAGCAATCGCCAGTTCAACATCCTCGCGCATCCGCTCTTCAAGGTCTGTGGTTTCATTCCTAAGCCTCTCTTCTAATTCAACTTGTATTTGTTGAGCAATGTCTTCTTCTAGGCGCAAGCTTCTGCGATCATATTCTGCTTTCAAACGTGCTTCCCTTTGCTTCAAACGTGCTCGTAATTGTTGTTCCAAACGAGTTCTAATGCCACGACGTAATTGCTCCTCACGCTCTGATAATTTTGCAGAATGGCTTTCTTCTAAACGGCTTAATTCGCTGCTTTCCATGTCTTTGAATCTTGATTCCATCTCTTCGGAAATAGATGCTTCCATCTCTCTAATTCTATGTTGTAATTCTTGATTATAATCTAGTGCAATTCGTTCTTTTTGAACTTCAAGTCTTTGTCTATGCTCATCTTGGAGTTCCGCTTCAATTTCCTGTTTTAGGCGCTCTTTGTGCTCTTCTAAACGTAAATCTTGCTCAATCTCATATTTTTCTTGAAGGACTTCAACTTGCCTAGATAATCTTAATTCATATTCAGAACGAAGTCTGCCCTCTTCTTGAGCAAGTGCTTCCCTTTCTAATTCAGCGAGTTCATTTTCCATAGATTCTCGCATCTCTTTTTCTAATGCATCTAGAGTTAATTCGTGTTGAACTGCCAGATCGGTTGCTAATGTCTCCTGCATCGCTATTACTCGCTCTGCAATCGCTTGTTGTCTAAGTCTTCTTTCTCTACGAATATCTGCTCTAAGTCTCTCTTCTTGACGAAACCTAGCACTAGTTAATTCTGCCTGGTCAATTGATTGACCTGAAGTATTTGTAAATTGGGAGCGCAATGCTGCCAATGATAATTTATCAGCGTTCATTCTTTTGCTACGAGCGACATCTAATGCCTCTTCCATCTTGCTATCGCTAGTACCCATAGAACCCATCCAGTATCATATGGACTTTTTATCATACATAAGGTACGCGATGAATTTCTATACCAACATGCTGATTTTTAGGTAATTTATAGATGGGCAAGGATGCTTCTAAACTCGAAATAAATCAAAAACTGACGGTGAATTTAGTTTCGCAAGCAGGACAATCGATATTTCTCTTACCCGGCTTCCGTTTCATCCTCAGTCTTCTATCGCACCCAGGGCAAGTAACTTCAACTCTGGGGACGTTCGGGTGAACTGTGAAAGTATGCTTGCATGAACCACATTGTAAATTTGCAGGACGTTTGTCAACACCAACAACTAGAACTTTTTCACATTCAGGACAACTAATTTTTTCTTCCTTCCATTTTCTTCTTGTAACTGCATGTTCAACATTTACCCTAGAATCACACATTGAACATTGTATTTCGCCTAATGCAGGAGGCAATAATTCTTGGCATTTAGGACAGGTAAGAGGAGGTGGGGCGATACGAGATTCGATTCTTACCTCTTTTTCTTCATCCATATTTTCACTTCTCCTCTTCCATCAAAACCATCTTACCTGGAACAAAATTCCATGGTATGTCTAATTCAATACCAAGGTCCTCGGCTAATTTTTCAAATAGTAATTTCGCTCCAACCTTGTCTCTAGATCCTTCCAAAGAAATAATATGAACTCCTGATTTAGATTCTAATATTTGTCCGATATTTTGAGCAATCTCTGCTTCATTGGAATTTACTGTACCTTCTACTGGCTTGATTATTCCTGGCATCTCAACCAATGTTGAAATTTTCCACCATCTCGCTCTACCGACATCTCTATGATTTTCAACTAAATTTAGAGATGCTAACTTTTTCAAATGGTGATAAAGGTTGTAACGGTCGACATTAACTACCGATTGTAATTGAACAGTACTCATTTCAGGACTTTTTGACAAGGCTGAATAAAGATTTCTTCGTGTAGGATGTGCAAGAGCGGCTGTGATTGGGTCTGCTTGAACTCGAGCCATCTTCGCACCTAACACTAAGAGGTGCCACTAGGGTTTAAGATGTCGCGTGTAAATCAATTTCTGGAGCATTTTGTTTGACCGATTGCGTAAAGTAATGTTGTTTAAATTGCTTGAAAACGGCTATAGTGTCAACCCACAATGTTTTGGTTATCGAAACCAGAATCGCTAAGACATTATCTTTACCTGCAAGCCTTGCACCATTTAGAATTACCAGCAAAACTGACGCTTCATGAATCAATACTCCTACCCATAATTGATCGTACCATCCATTTATTACTGCAATTACTAATGTAAATGTAATCAATACTGAAATTGTAATGTTTCCAACTACAGCATTGTGCATCTTTCTAGATAGATCATGTAATTCAATCAAGGTTCTAGGTTCATCTCCAGGGAACATGATATCTGCAGCATCCATATTTACTGACTCTCCTGTACCAACAGCAATTCCAACATCGGCGACTGCAAGAGCGGCTGAATCATTAAATCCATCACCTACCATCATCGTAACATGGGTTTGTGACCTTTTCTCAACCCAAGTAACCTTTTGTTCTGGAGATAATCCTCCGTGAGCGGATTTATCTGGTAGACCAATTTGTGATGCAAAATTACTCACTGAGGATTGTTGGTCTCCTGAAAGTATCTCTACAGAAATAGAACGATTACTAAAGCCATGAATCAACTCTTTGCTTCCAATGCGTGTATCGTCATGAATGAATGTAAACAGGGCAATTGCATCTTGTTCTCTGGCTAAAATGCTCATTCCTAATCCTTGTTTCTTAGCTTCATTAATTGCATTTGAAATATCTTTGTCAATTTTTATTTTATACATATCAGCCATGTCTGCACGAATAAAGTATACTTCCTTACCAGAAACTGTGCCTTTGACTCCTGCTTCAATATCATTAATCCCCGATACTTCTGTTGGGGATATATTCTGTAGTTTCAAATGCTCTAGAATAACCTGTGCATATGGGTGAGAAGATCTTTTCTCAAGGCCACCTGCAAGTGCTAATGTTGCTTTCTTCTGCTTACCTTTAGCAATAATTATTTGACTAATTTTAGGTTTCCCGGAAGTTAGAGTCCCCGTTTTATCAAGTAGTACGTGATTAACTTTTGACAGTCTTTCTAGTATATCACCGCCTCTAACTATCGCACCCATTCTTGATGAACGTGATAATGCGGCTGCATGAGGCATTGCTGCTGCAAGTAGTAATGCACATGGACAGGCGACAACCCACAATAGCAAGATTATCTTCCAATCATTTGCTGGGAATACAAAATACCACACTAGTACAGCACCAAAAAGAACTATTGGAACCCAAATGGCNGAGAACTTCTCGATTAGATTTTGAACTTCTGGTTTCTGTTCTTTGAAACTGTGAACTGCTTCNATAATACCAGAAAGTCTTGTTTCATTACCAACTGCTGTAACTTCAACTAAAACTGGGCCTCTAGCAAGTATCAAACCTGCATTGATTTCATCGCCTACTGAGACTTCAACTGGTGCTGATTCACCGGTTAAAGGTGCTTTATCTAAAGCTCCGAAACCTTCTATGATTTTTCCATCAGCTGGTATCAATTCTCCACTTCTAACCTCAATAATATCTCCATGGTGTAATAAATCAAGTGATATTACTTCGCTTTCTTCATCGTTTTTAGGATTTTGATTGAATAACATTGATTGTTCGTTAGAGAGATTAGATGGAGCCAATTGAATAGAAAATTCTTGAATTATCATGTCTTTTTGTTTGTTCTTTTTCGACTTTGAAATCATTCTTCTAGCAGTTCTAGGGATTCGGTCTANNCCNCCTTGCATCGCTTTACGAGCATTTTCAAGTGCNGAGTTTTCTAAATGAGCTGCAATTGAAACTAAAATAACAACCATCAATGCTTCTTCCCAAAAACCAATAATTGAGGCCCCAATGACAGCAGTACTTGTCAAAACTTGAAAACCCATTTGTCTTGATATTAGGCTGGCAATAGCCTCATTGAACATTTGTAAACCACCAATAAATATTCCAATTGAAGCAATAAATCCAATCATCAATTTAGGTATCTCAAATGCCTCTCCAAGCATTATAATTGCCAATATAGGAATTGCAAGCATCCCACCAAACAATCGCCATTGATCTGGCCTCAACCTAGTACTAGATACTTCATTATAAATTGGTTTAGTTCCAATAATCTTTGTCAATGAGTTATCCCTGAGTTCAAGCATTTTTTTACTGGGTGCGGGAAGTAACTGGACTAGGATTTTATTTTCTTTATTGACTTCGACATCCAAAATACCAGGCTGTCTAAGAAGTAATTTTTCAACATCCCTCAANCTAATTTTATTTCTTTTTGCTACAACTCTTGCGTTTACNNCCATTAATTGATGGAATGATAGATTCGGTGGATGGCCAAGTGATTTTAATACTGAACTAACTTGAGAAACAAAGCCATACTCCAAATCAACTTTCAAACTTACTTCACCAGTTGTGGCTGAAACTTTAACTTCAGTGGTTTGCATTAAATGGTCAAGAGCGTTAAACGCTTTACTAGCACAATCTGGACAATCCATACCAACCAATGGCCATTGCACCTCAAATATTCCATTAGGTTGCTCAACTACAGAATCATCAAGTATCTCAGCCTCTAAAATTTGTTGTTCTAATTCAAGTTCAGCAGCAGAAGCCTGCTTTTTAACTAATTTTGGAAATTTTATTTTAGATTTGGATGCCTTNGGAGTATTATTTTCATCTTCTAGAGAGAGAAAGTTCTCATCATCGACTTTCTCCGCCATGCGTGTTCTAAAGAATTATTCTTCATCAATACTCGCATTATAGGATTATAATTAGATTAGAAAAAATGCCAAAATTCATCACTGTAATTTACTTCGACTGTCTATGAAGTGGCTACCTGACAACTGGAAACCGAAAGTTGTCGCCGTCGATATTGATGGGACGCTAACAGATGAGAAAAAAAGAATTAATCCTAATGTTATCGAAGCACTATCACGATTGGAAGAAAATGGAATACCAGTAATTCTAGCAACTGGTAATGTTAGAGCAATTACATACGGGCTCTGGAGATTTTTGAATTTAAGCGGCCCT
>PBXE01000041.1 GCA_002727485.1 Methanobacteriota archaeon
ACCAACCGATACTTACCAAGAGTTGTCTATAGATGATGGAAATGATGTATACTACTATGATTTCATATTGACTCCTTATGATAGATATTATACTCATGAGTTCTCTGTAATTGACCCATCTTTTGGAACTCTTGCATCATTTACACCCGCATTACCAACAATAACTATGCAGAGTAATGAATGGGCAAGTATTTCATCTACAGTTGACCAATTAAACTCTGGAGATTTGCACAAGATTGTTTGGAGAATTTATGAACAAAGCACTCCAAATGTAGACATCATTAATGGAGAAGAGCAATGGGTTGCACCACCATTAACTTACACTGTTGAAACCAATACTAACCTATTAACTGAGACAGGAGATCTTTGTTATGAAGCAGAATTATATGTCGGAGCCAATGGACCATTTGATTCGCAGAGTGCCTGCTGGGTACAAGCTACAATAAGTTCTACGTCCGATGCAGATTCAGATGGCGTAATGGATAATTTAGATCATTGTCCATTTGAGACTGCAAGTAATGATATCGATGGCGATGGTTGTGAGGATCCTCAAGATTCGGACCAAGATGGTTTGCCGGACTTGTGGGAAGTTGGATTTGGACTTGACCCTGCTGACCCTACTGATGCTACTGCCGATGGTGATAATGATGGATTAGATAATTTACAAGAATTTGCAATTATGACAAGTCCAATAAGCTCAGACACTGATATGGACATGGTCAATGATGGAATTGATTTATGTCCCTTAGTGCCAGGAATGGGACTCGATGGATGCCCAACTGGTCCGGTAAATCTACCGCCAACCTGCGACATATTCTTCTCGATTGAGGCTGATGGATTAGTGGCCCAAGGTGATGCAGTTCTGCCAGGGATACTCCCTGGACAAGCAGGGCTAACAATTGGACTACCAGAAGGTAACTACTACATTATTGCAGTATGTTCTGACCCCGAAGGCGATAGCGTGACTGTCACTCTAAACAATGATGTTGTCACAACAGGTGTTTCTTCTGCTACTGCAGGTATTTTGATATCAATTAGTGAGGATACTAATGCTCAACAAACTCTTACAGTCGATTGGAGTGATGGCACAAATTCACTTCAAACAACGGTCGATATTGTATTTGAAGAAGATGATAGTGGTGTAATTTCTATTCCTGGGTTCACATTTATAATTGGAATTCTAGCAATTATTTCTGCATTTGTTGCTCGTAAAAAATAATGCATCACTGGATGGAAAATATGTATATTAATCCGCCTATCAAAATTGTAAAAATATAGAATTTAATTATATGTGGAGTTGCCTGCCATATGCTAGAACTCTTATGCGGTTTTCTCTCATAAGAAATTCCATCGGGCGAGATAATAATCAAGTTTGGTTCTTCTTTTCGCCAAAGAGAATCCGCAACAAAGGGAGCAAGTATGAGAAATAAACAACACACATAGATAACTGGCTCCATGAGTGTTGGTTTCTATCAATGTATTTATTTCTACCACGAAACTGATTAAAAATAATAGTTAGTTAAACTGACAAAGATTTAATTTACTTTTTTCTAAAATCTCCACCAAGAAAATGTTTCTTTATCGTCGGATTTTTCATCATTGTAAATCCAAAATAGCCAACTGAATACCAAAATAATTCTAATAAAACCCAGCATATAACAAAAATAACCACGTATTGACTTAATGATGAAATTTGGAGAACCAATGAGGTAAGTGAAGAAACTACTAGTGAGATACCAATGTCATATAGCCTTCCCGTGCATAACCAAAAATTGGATATCCTTGCAAGAAATCTATTCATCAATTAGCCTAGTCAAATTTAGTATAAAGAACAATTGACTAAATCAGCGGTTGCGAAGATAATCTTCACCATAATATTCCCATTGTTCCATCGTCCATCCAGCAGGTAACCCTTCAGGTGGCAGTTGAGGGGGTGTTTTAACCGAGTTAAAGGAATTAATGTTGGGTTGGATTTCAGACAAGAAATGATTAAATTGCTTATTTTGTAACTCCAAAGGTTTACTGCGCTTCTTGACAATAAATAATGTTAGAATCAGTACTGAAATAATTGCGACGACTAGAATTACCAAGTTGAAGTAAGATGATTCATCAACTTCCTTAGAGAGTGAAGCATCAAATGGATATACATCTGAATTATCACCAACTCCATCGCCATCAGAATCCAACCATTCAGAATTATCATCAATAAATGCGTCTGCATCATTATCCCAACCATCGCCATCATTGTCTAAACAACCGAAACGAGGTGTTGTTGAATTTCCAAACAATTGTGGACAAGAGTCAAACTGGAATCCTCCTGTATTATCTCCATAACCATCCATGTCTAAGTCCAAGTATTGTGATGATTCTTCAGGGAATGCATCATTAGTATCAGACCATCCATCTCCATCTGAATCAAGACAACCAAATACATCTACTGTAGAAGTTCCTTGAACGTTCGGACAAGAGTCTCCTTGGAAGCCTTCTAAATTATCACCAAATCCATCGTAATCCGAATCTGCATGTTGTGAGGATTCATCAGGGAATGCATCTGCTCCGGATAATATTCTCCAATTTGTGTCAGGGTCTGACCAACCATCGCCATCAGAATCTGTACAACCATTCCTGTCTTGGAAAGAACTACCTGCGGTGTTTATGCAGAAATCACCATCAACACCTTGGAATACATCTCCAAAACCATCTCCATCTAAATCAGACCACTGTGTAGGTTCTTGTGGGAAGGAATCGATTACATCAGCAAAATTATCACCATCAGAATCAATGCATCCTTGAGCATCTAGTGTACTAGTTCCATACTCATTAGGACAATAATCGACTATGTCATCAAATCCATCATTATCATCATCTTCGTCTTCAGAGATATCTTCACATCCATCTCTGTCAAAGTCACTAGATATTGAAGAGATAAATCCTACTCGACTTTGCAAACATAAATCTTCAGTGGTCGTTGAGATAATACAAACTGAATCTTGAACGGCACCATCACAAATTTGATCTCCNTCATCATCTAAATCTTCTGTTGAGTCTCNACACCCGTCACCATCATAATCACTAATNGAACTTGANAGCCAGCCCAATTCNCCTTTCTGACAATTATCATNTANGTCNGNAACATCATCGTTATCATCATCAAAATCTTCAGTTGAATCTTTACAGCCATCTGAATCAAAATCACTCGCAGATGATGAAATCCAGTTTGTAACACCTTTCGAACATNAGTCATTGACATCTAGAATTCCGTCACTATCATCGTCTTCGTCACATGCGTCGCCAAAGCCGTCACTATCCAAGTCAGATTGTGAAGGGTTTGCAACTGATGGACAGTTGTCATCTTCGTCTAAGACTCCATCTGTATCAATATCAAAGTACGGGTCAAGTCTTACAACCTGGTCTTTGCCATTATCAACATAGTACAAGTTTCCATCCGGACCAATCTCCAAGCCCATGATAAATGTCGCTGATGTTTGAATCGTCTCAATTTCAGTCGCACTTTTACCATCCTTAGCAAGGTCGTAAGCGGTTATTTTACCATCACCATTCTGTGAAACAAATAACGTATCTCCATCTAAAGCAATTCCTGAAGGTCTATTCAAACCTGTATCGAGTATTCCCCACTCCTTTCCAGTAATTCGTGAATATTCAGCCAATGGTTCGAGCCTAGAAGGATCATTCATTATGTTTTGAGTGGTAAATGTTGGGTCATCAGTATTAACCCAAAGGATNCGATTAGCCCCTGTATCGGCAATATACAGAATTCCAGTCTGCTTATCTAGTATCATNTGACCTGGTATTCCTCCAGCTCGAGTTAAGTCAATATCAGAATATCTGTGAACAATTCCATCAGAATGGTCNTCTTGACCAGTATCATGGTCAATTTGAAAATCATAGTATACCAATTCNCCATAGTAGCCATCNAAATACCAGTANGCATTTCCTGAATCGTGNGCAATNCCCATTCCATCAGGAGATTCATGATTCATGTCTATGTGACTACCNAGTAATCCATTNCCATTATTTTGNTTTTCAACGGCATAGTGAGCGAGTGATGATGGCCATAGAGTAGGACCCATGAATTGGTTTGGTGAGCCAAGGCCACAGTATGTGTTTTGAGTTTCTTGCGCAGAACCCCACTGCCAGTCAAATTCAGGATGATAAGCACCAAAAGCAATAGCACTAACTTCTTCTAAGAAGTGATTACTGTTAGAGTCTTCACGCGTCTCTGATGTTTGATTATTTAGTCCAGTATTATGNACAATTGTCATACTATCATCACCNCGGTTAGCAATCCATAGTTCATTTGCTCTGCCCGGATGAAATTCNAAATCTCNNGGGTCAAATAGTCCATCNGAAGCATCAACAACTACTATTTCGTCAAATCCAGTTCCAAATTGAGCAACTATGTCAGATTCTTCAGATGCTTGAACATGTGAGACTAATGAAAATAAAATAATACTAACTAAAAAAACACTAGTCTGTCTNCCCGCCATATACTANCCCAATTGTANGGGGTTTTGATACCTTGCTTTNTNTCATTCCCANTCAATNGTACCTGGGGGCTTGTGCGTAATGTCGTAAACCACTCTATTTACGGCGCCTTTGACAGTATTGGTTATNCGAGTACTAATTTTCTGTAGAATTGAATGTGGGATCTCCGAATATCTTGCAGACATTCCGTCCATTGATTGGACTGCACGGACAACAATAGTTTCACCATATGCACGAACATCACCGTGAACGCCAACACTTCGAACCGGAAGAAGTGCAGCAAAGTATTGCCAAGGTAATTCCATCAGACCCTCAGATGCAGCTTTTTCAAATTCCTCTTCAACAATTGCACAAGATTCTCTAACTACAGCAACCCTCTCAGGAGTTAATTCACCTAATGTACGAACTGCCAGACCTGGGCCAGGGAAAGGCTGCCTTTCTGCCACGTTGATACTAAGATGGCGAGCTAACTCTCTGACCTCATCTTTGTAAAGTTCTCTCAGTGGTTCAACGACTTCTAGAGTCATATCTTCAGGAAGACCACCAACATTATGATGAGATTTTATTGTATCTCTTACACCACCGCCAGACTCTATCCAATCTGGAGCGATTGTGCCTTGAACTAGATACTTAGCACCGCATTTCTTTTGTTCATCTTCAAAAATTCTAATGAATAATTCACCGATTACCTTACGCTTCTGTTCAGGCTCAGTGACACCTTTCAAAGCCTCAAAATATCGATCTGCTGCCTTGACAGTTACCAAATTCTTTATCCCTTGCTCGGCTAGCAGAGCCTCGATTTGTTCGGTTTCACCCTTGCGCATGAAACCTGTATCAACATAAACACAGTGAAGAAGGTCGCCCACTGCCTTATTGGCAATAACTGCCGCTACTGTTGAATCAACACCACCGGAACAAGCGATAATTGCTACATCATCAATTGTATTTTGTAATGATTCGATGGATTCTTGGATGAATTCATCGACATCAAACATCTCAAGCGCCCCCGTTAACCTCACGGTCTTGGGCTTTAACTCTAGCAACTTGATCTAGTTTGTTTTGCTTCAATGCAGCTGCATGCTTTTCNCTTTGTAATGCCAGCATTTGAACCGCTAAATATCCAGCATTATCTCCACGGTCAACACCAACTGTAGCTGCTGGTACTCCAGGAGGCAGTTGAACGATTGACAATAGTGAATCAAATGGAACTCTACCACCGCAAGGAACGCCTATTACAGGTTTGGTTGTTAATGCTGCAACTGCACCAGGTAGTGCTGCTGCAAGTCCAGCCATGGCGATGAAGACTTTACAGCCATCTTCTTCTGCGTCATGTATAATTTGTTCAACAAATTTTGGTGATCTGTGTGCACTGGCAACTCGTAACTGATACGTTACATCGAATTGCTTCAATATCTTAGTACACTTTTCGGCAACGGGCATATCTGAGGACGAACCTAACAGTATTGTAACTTCCATGACATCCTGCCATAACAGTCGGTTATTCAAGATGACTATTCATCTTCGCTNGAAAAATCATCCAAATTNAATCCTAAAGTCCNAAAATCGAATCTACTTTCTTGCTGAATTCCAAANATATCTAAACGNAAAACTAGGCCTTTTTTTGTTCGAAATCCATAAATTTGAGCAAAACTATCACCATCAAATCTCTTCAATGCCATTGTGTTTTGAGCGAATCTTGCTGAGCGAATATCCCAGTCCCTCATCCCATCAATCGGAAGAAATCGTTTTCCATGCCAGTTTATTTGATAGATTAATCCTGCATCTTTGAAAATGAAATCTAAAGANCGATAAATCATCAATAATGCAAGAAGTGAACTAAAAATACCGTAAATGTATAGTAAATTACCTGTCGCAACTAAAACCCAAGAGAAGAGGGCGAGAATACAAAAGAAAAATCCTAACGCAACTCTCATTGAATTAAAACATCCTTGGCGTGGACCTATCGCACTAACGCCACCTACCAAAAATAGAAGTATTCCAAATCCACCTAGCCATTCAATCCAATGTTCACCTTTTCCTGTAAATGCCATTATCACAGAAAACGCAATTGGAAGAATGCCCCAAGATAGNGGATATAGAACTGTTTTAGGATTGGGCTTGAGTTCAATTCGCTGCCAACCAAAATGCTCTGGTGATTTATCTCTGGCTCTTACCATCCAAATCACTACTCATCATCAAAAGGATGACGTAGGCATAAATTTCTTGCTGCATATACCTCATCAACTCTACGTACTGGAGTAGTTATTGGCGCTTCATGCAATGTTTCAGCGTCTTGTTGTAAAACCTCGATAAAGTCTTTAGCAAATTGATCTAGAGTATCTCGACTCTCTGTTTCAGTCGGTTCAAACATCATACATTCAGGTACAACTAATGGGAAATATACGGTTGGCGCCATGTAGCCTTTGTCTAGAAGTCCTTTGGCAACATCCATTGCTGATATACCATATTTTTCTTTAGCAGGTTGAAGCGATAATGTGAATTCGTGTTTTGCGACATGAGTATTGGCACCATCAACAAACATATCATCTACTCCTGCTTTTTTCGCTTCTCGATGAAGGGCATGACGCAAGTAGTTGGCATTCAATACAGCATGCTCAGACATGTCTCTTAAACCAAATCCATACCTTCTGTAGTAAGCCCAGCATCTAATTACAGCACCGGAATTTCCATGCCACTGTTGTACTTTACCAATACTATTTGCTGGTTGGAACCAACCATACCACATATCGTCAACTGCAAATTTAGATTCATCACCAAGAATAGGGCGCTTTTTGACAATTGGCCCTGGAAGGAATTCTGCAAGATGTGCTTTTACTCCAATTGGTCCTGAACCTGGTCCGCCACCACCATGGGGTTGACTGAAGGTCTTGTGAAGATTAAAGTGGACTGCATCAAAGCCCATAAGCCCAGGAGATGTTCGTCCAAGNATGGCGTTAAAGTTAGCACCATCATAGTACATCTGACCGCCGACTGAATGGATAATTTCAGATGCCTGTGAAATATCATTTTCAAACAGACCGAGTGTATTGGGGTTGGTTACCATCATCAATGCGACTGTGTCATCGACCACAGCCTTGAGTGCTTCAAGGTCTATTCTACCATCTTCTAAACTAGGAATTTCAATAATCTCAAATCCGGCCATAGCAGCACTTGCTGGATTTGTCCCATGAGCTGAATCTGGAACTATGACTTTAGTTCTTTGAGACTCTCCTCGCTTTCGGAAATATTCTTGCACACATCTAACTGCAGTGAACTCTCCTTGAGCACCAGCAACAGGTTGTAGTGTNACTTGGTCCATACCTGAACAAATTGCAAGCATNTGTTGCATTTCGTGGAAAATTGATAATAATCCTTGAAGATGATGTTCAGGCTGATGTGGATGAATATCTGCAATTCCGGGAATTTGAGCTATAACTTCATTGATTCTTGGATTGTGTTTCATCGTACAAGAACCAAGAGGATAAAAGCCAGTATCGATGCCAAAGTTTCTTCTTGATAGCCAAGTATAATGTCTAACCATCTCAGGTTCTGACAACCTAGGCCATCTAGGCAGGCTCTTACGGACCAAGTCTTTAGGTAAAGATACGGAATCGGCAGGAAGTAATGTTTCAGGTTGAGAATATCCCATTCCTTCGGCACCAGCAAAGTCAAACAAACGGCTCATGCTATCACCCCCGCAGACCATACTGCGATGTGGGCAGCCAATAACTCAATTTCTTGAGATGATGTTTGATCGGTAACTGTCACTAATAACCAATTCTTCCTGTTAGGATACCATCTACTAGCATCGAATCCGCCTATAATGCCGACTCCATCTAGATAATTCAAACAATCTGATGCAGATGNGGGTAGTTCGACAATGAACTCATTGAAATGAGTCCCAGCAACATGAGGAATTGCGACTGTATTTATTTCGCCAAGTTTCTTTTTGGCTAAGTTACAGGCAGTAATATTTCGTAGTGCTAGATGCTCTAACCCTTCTGGGCCTAGTAAGGACATGTGCATTGCACCCATTAATGCAATCAATGTTTCATTTGTGCATATGTTCGAAGTTGCTCTATGCCTTCTAATGTGTTGCTCTCTGGTTGAAAGAGTTAGACAATACGCCTCTTTTCCGTCCACATCGATACTTCTACCAACAATTCTCCCTGGCATCAAACGAAGATATGTTTTCGAACAAGCGAAAATACCGTAAATTGGACCTCCAGCTGTTACCGGGCTGCCTAAAGGTTGCCCTTCACCGACTACAATATCTGCTCCATAATTCCCAGGTGCCTCAACAAGTCCCAAGGAGACAGGTTGAATTCCGACAATTAAAGCGGTATTTTCCCCAATGATCTCTTTCAATTTTGTATATCCTCCATCCAAGAGTCCTAAGGGATTTGGTTGTTCAACATAAATACCGCAAGAACCTGCAGCCTGTTCAACACTCGACAAATCGATTGTACCATCTTGGTTGTGCAGTAGATATTTTATTTCAATACCCGCTCCTTGACAGTAGTTTTGCATTACAGAAACTCTATCTGGAGGAGTTAATTCAGAAATGTAAACTGTATCTTTCTGAGTCGCCTTACGATTATGAACACGAACTGCACAAGTTAGTGCTTCAGCTGCAGCAGTTGAACCGTCATAGAGAGACAGGTTGGAAATTGGTAGCCCGATTAATTCAGAAACTAATGTCTGAAATTCCCACATTGCTTGTAGCATTCCCTGACTTACTTCAGGCTGGTATGGAGTATAGGAAGTAAGGAACTCTCCCCTTGTTATTANTTGGAATACCGATGCAGGAACATAGTTTCTGTAAAGTCCTGCACCCAAGAAAGAAACTACATCCGACATCGCTAAATTGGAGCCGAGAAGTCTTCTAGCATCGGCTATTATTTCCTCTTCGGATTGTGGGGCTGGTAAATCTAATTGTTCGGTCATACGCACCTGTTCAGGAATATCACTGAATAAGTCGTCAATACTACTGAAGCCCATTTCTTCCAACATTTCTAATTCTAATCCTCGATTCGGCAATTGGTCTACCATCTAATACCTCCTTGAACAAACTTGTCTGTGCGCGTAACGACCATAATATTCCCTACTAAATTATACAAATGGCGGTCTGAAAATTTCAGCACGAACTGATTTTCTAGGACTTGCTACTATCAAAACTTCATCACCTTCGCTAACACCCGAAATATATCCTATACCAATACCAGTATTATCTAAACTGGGTGCAGGTGCACCGGAACTTAATTTTCCAATCAATGAACCGTCCACACTAGTAACATCCTTACCAGGCCTAGGCAAGGGGCCCTTCTCTAGGTATTTGACTCCCCACCAACGCGCATCGCTATCTGNGTGACTTAGAACTCTTTTCTTGCCAGTGAAATCATGCTCAATATCTAATCCAAATGGCACATTGGTTTCCCAAGAATCTCGAGCGAGGAATGGATCTGAATCTGGTAATCCGGGCCAACAAAAATCAACACCAGAGAGTAAATATCCCTTTTCTAACCTCAATGTATCTCTAGCACCTAGACCAACAGGAGTTGCTCCTGAATGAACTAGGCCACGCCATAATTTTGCAGCATCGTTATTTGGGATGAAAATTTCATAACCAGATTCGCCAGTATACCCTGTGCCCTGAATCCAACCAGTAATTTCTAGACCATTAGGTTTAATTTCTTGCCACTTAAACCTAGAAATATGGTTTTGTTCACCTAAAACCGTGGAAAGGATTTCTTTAGATTTGGGGCCTTGTAAAGCTATAATCGAGGTTTTCTCTGATAGATTTTCAAGAGTTACTGAACCATCACCAGGTAATTTTGAGTTGAACCAGTCCCACATTACAGGAATCATTGAGGCGTTAGGAACTCCTAAGATTTCTTCATCCGATACAACTGCAAAAATCATATCATCAATAATGAATCCATCATCATCCAAGAAATGAGTATATGCACATCTCGAAGCGGGAATTGAAGAGACTTTTTGAGTGGCTATACTTTCAAGCCATTGTTTAACTGTTGGACCACTGAATCTAAATGTGCCCATGTGAGAAACGTCAAATAATCCAGCATTAGTTCTAGTCGCTAAATGCTCTTCTTTGATGTTTGAATACCATATCGGTAACTCGAAACCGTGGAAATCAACTATGTTCGCATTAAGAGAAACATGCTCCTCATACAGCGAGGTTCGAATCAGACTCTGTCCGCCCATGGCATAGGGAAAACTAGACACTCCTTAAACACGAGTAAAAAAGTTCCACTCATTGATTTGCAGGTATGCCAGAAATTATCTCATTGCCATGGTGAATAACACGCTCAAGAAATCCATCGATTACTTCTGTTGTTGTCAAAGGATTGGATATTACTGGCCTCAAGATAACATCCTCGCCGATATTAGAACGACTTACCAAATATTCACCTTCCTTGAACATTCTATCTCTTATTTTACTGTTCAAATCATTCAAATCAAAATCTTCACNTCCAGCGACAAATCTGAAGCACACATTAGACCACTGCCTGTAGGACATTAACTCGAAATTATTATTTTGAGCGATTTTTTCTTCTAAATATTGGGCTAAATGACAATAATCTTCAACCATCTTAGCCCATCCTGAGTCTCCAATTTCTCTCCAAGCAAGCCACAACTTAAGGGCATCATTTCTTCTACCNCATTGTAATGAATATCTTCCTAGATCTACATCTTTAGAATCTTCATGGAACAAGTAATGAGCGAAGTCTCCATGTGTACAGACATTTTTTAGGACATTTTTATCCTTGACAATAAATGCACTACAAATTAAAGGCATTCCCATCATTTTATGAGCATCCCAACAGACACTGTCTGCTAAATCAACTCCATCCATNAGATGACTGTATTTAGAAGAAAAAATACAACTTCCACCCCATGCAGCATCAACATGTAACCAAAGTGACTCGCTGTGAGCAATTTTAGCGATCTCACGAATCGGGTCAAATGCGCCCCTGACTGTAGTGCCTGATGTTGCAATAATACAGAATGGGATTAATCCTTCATTCCTGCTTCTATTAATTTCATCAGAAAGTGATTCTGGAATCATACGACCTTTGTCATCACAAGCTACTTTGAACACGTTTTGATGGCCTATACCAACAACATTAGCCGACATCAAAACAGAATAATGCGACTCGCTAGAAACAAATGCTGCATACTTAGAGCCATCAAAACCAGTTTTAGATGAAAGAGGAAGCAATGACTGTCTTGCACAAAGCATTCCTAACATGTTCCCATTAGAGCCGCCAGTAGTCATGGTTCCAAATCCATCAGGAAAACCCATCAACTCTGAAATTCTGTTGATTATTGTTTGCTCAATTATAGTTGCGAGAGGGGAAAGATCGTAAGTGTACATTGACTGATTTGTTAGAGCTGTAATTATTTCACCTGCAAAGGCAGTGACATTTAATCCACCCCAAAGAGGATTCATAAATGAACCACTATTTGTTCTAACGCATTGTTTGAGAAATTCGTCTATATCGTCTAGAACTCTTTCTGCCCCCCTGCCTTCGAGAGGCAACTTGAGATCAGTAGTTTTTTTTCTGGAGCCATGAGAAAGGTAATCGATGGTATTTGTCGACTTATCATCACTACTTTCAATGTATTTAACCGCCCTTTGTGCGATTTCATCAATGAAGCCCTCCAGTTGCATGTGTCGCACCATCCTTGCGTCTGCCATTAATCCTTAGTATTATGCGGTAATTTGCTCATATCCTAAAATTATTGGAAAAAACCCATAAATTCATAACAAATTATTTTTTATTCATATTGCATTTAGCGTATATCGTCATATTTTTATCAAAATANTGATATAATTTCGAAAAATATTTTAAAACAATATGAATGTTAAAAATTTTAGAAATTCAATCAGGAAAAGATAAATTATAACGTAACAATTCATTCATAATGCATAATTTTCTAGTAACATTGAATAATGACATGCATTAGCCACCAACATGCTAGGAGAAGTTGGCAGTAAATGGCTGGATAGATTACATCAAGATGTAGCTAAAGATTTGAGAAGTAAGGGTTGGTCACAATCAGAGATTGCTGACATATTGGGCTCTACTCAAAGTACAATCTCACGACACATACAAAAGCCAACTATCGAATTATCATCATCTGCTGACGAAGCAATGGTTGATGCTTGGTCTAGTGAACTATCTCAAGCGCTAAATTCAATAGGACCAAATGGTGAAGTAGTGAGACAGAGATTGGTTGTCGAATTTCAATTTAATCCGAACCATACAATAAGATTTGATAAGACACTTACTGGACTAGATCTCGACCGTGGACAAGAGCAGACTGCTCTTCTCAGGAGGCTTGAATGGGCCATTGGACGATTAGACCCAACAAGAATTCTCAATGTAATTCCTGCAGTCGGAATGAATATTGCATCTTGCAACAGAGGCGCAAGAAACATTTCTGAAGTAGCGGCATTCCCTGGAAAAATATCGATAGTTGAAGGTAAACTTAGACATCATGAAACTCCACGTTTTGGTGTTTCGAATCATCTTGCCAAAATACTGTTACAATCTCACATAATGAATGATGCCAAAACGGCAATAATTAATATCAATCCAATGGCCAATGATTCGAAAATTGATGAAACTAAAATTCGAACATTATGCGAACAGTTAGGATATTCTTTTGCCACTTCTTCCAAGGGCAAGATTTCAGGAACTCATACAAAATTAGACGTTATTTTAGATAAAGGTGATTTTGGTTGGGAGCCGAACATGTACATTCTAGCACATAATCCATTAGAATTGATAGACAGAACACATCAAATCGTTGCATCTTTGTGAGGACTTAACATGAATTTCAAACCATATCTAATACTATTAATTATCACTTTAGCACCTCTTTCAGGTTGCCTAGAAGAGGCTCCTAACGAAACTGAAGAGTGTTTTACACTACCTTCGGGACACGAAGACGATGGAAAACTTAGGATTCTAACCTATGATGTTTTAGCATTAAATGATTCAATGATTAGTGAATTTGAAAATATGACCGGCATTGAAGTTGTTTTCAATAAAGAATCTGATTCTGGCGGGATTTTGGACCAAATGATGTTGACAAAGAATGCTCAACAAGCAGACCTAATGATTGGATTGGACAACTCATATCTACAAACTGCAATCGAAAACTGTTTACTCAGAGAAACATTATTCACACAAAACCCACAATACCAAAACATTTCAACTTCTGCTTTGGAACCTTATTCTGGAAATTTAGCAATACCATTTGATCAGGGAACTGTATGTTTGAATTATGATGAAAATTTTGTAGATGGAACAAATGTAACAATTCCAACATCCCTTTGGAATTTAACCGAACCTCAATGGGAAGGTAAAACTGTATTCCCATCTCCGCTTTCATCTTCACCAGGTAGGGCATTTATGATTTCGACAATTGATTACTTTAACAATGATGAAGATTCTACAACCGATGCATTTGACTGGTGGAAAGCCATGAAAAATAATGGAGCAATATTTACTTCCGGTTGGAGTGAAGCATACGAAGTGCACTATACCGGTGGNTNTGGTGAATACACCGTAGGCCACATTGGAGATGCNCATCTCACTGTATCATACTGTCATTCTCCAGGAGTTGAGGCTTACTATTCCTCAAACTGGACGCATTCAACCAGTTTAAATCTGCCAAGAAGTTCATTCCATCAAATTGAATATACTGGAATAATTAATGGTGCAGCAAATGTAATCGGTGCAGAACTTTTCATTGAATATCTTCTTTCTGAGGAAATTAATTCTAAGATGCCTGAAAATAATTTGATGTACTCTGTAATTGAGGGTTATGATTTACCAGAAACAGATGGATTCCGTTATCATTCGGACATCGCCAATCAACCAGTAGATACACCAATTTCTACTGTGAATAGCAAAATGGAATCATGGCTAGAAAACTGGCAATCATCAACCCAATGATGAGGCATATTCATGCTGAATGGTAAAAATCGAGAATTTTTTGTAAATACTTCTCAATGGTTTGTAGTAGGTACGTTCTTTTTCGCACTGCTTATTCCGATTTCTTATGCAGTGATAAGATTGCAATCCGTAACTGAAATGAACAGTTTATCCGCTATTACCAATTTTTTCCAAATAATTGGTACAAAAGAAGCATTAAAATTCACACTTTTACAAGCCACGTTCTCTGTAGTTGTGACCTTGTTTATTGGAGTACCTCTTGCGTGGTATCTTGGTAGATATGAATGGAAAAGAATCAGAATAATAAGAGCACTTCTCTCAGTACCTTTCGTAATGCCAGCCATTGTCGCAGCAATGGGATTCATAGCACTAATTGAAGAAAACAGTTTACTATACTCTATGGGAATAGANCTTAGGGGCCAGACAATCACTTATTTTGGAAAAACCATNCAGNTNTCTGAACTAACAGGATTTGAAAACCCTGGCCATTTCATNGCNNTAATCTTGGCTCATGCCTGGTTCAATATTTCATTNATTATCAGATTTCTAGAACCTACTCTTTCGACTATGGATCCTCGTTGGGAAGAACAAATACGANTACNTCCTGCANGAAACACCTTTCTCANGCGCATAAAAAATCTATGGATTCCTTTTATTGGACCTGCNGTTGCNTGTTCCTCAGCCCTATGTTTCATTTTTTCTTTTACATCCTTCGCACTGGTAAAATGGCTTACTCCCAATGATTCAACACTCGAATCTTTGATGGCTGAATCGGGTGGCACCGCTGGAATATACAATTATAGAGTTGACACCAGTGAGATCGTTTTATCAATATGTCTNATTCANTTAATCATTCTNCTTTCNGCATTGTTGATNACCTCNCATCTCCAAAAAAAGCATTCAATANGACATGCAATAATTAGTGAATCAAGTGCAAGAAAAAACCGCGGCAAGGTTGGNATTTTTGGCAGAATAGTTGTATCGCTAGGAATNGTTTTCACNATATTNCCACTAGTTCTAACAATAATTTCATCATTTAGAATTCGAAAAATTGAAAATGGAAATATTAGTTNCAATTACANTTTGGATGCNTGGAGAGAAGTCTGGTCAGGGGATAATTCAACGATTGCNTTACCAGACGCATTACTTAATTCAGTTACATATGCCATATTCACTCTCATATTATCGTTGATTATGGGGTGGACTATCGCATCATGCATCAATAGANTGGAAGTCACTGGACGAAAGCGTGCAGCAAAAATTGTTGATTTCATCAGCCTATCGCCTCTAGCTGTTTCAGCAGTAATGATTGGACTTGGGGTTTTAATCGGAGTTTTGAGGTGGATNCCAGAATTATTCAACTGGTTCTTCATCCCTGTATTGCCGCATGTTTTGCTAACTACACCATTCGTTGTGAGAATAATGTTGCCTGCTATTCGCAGCTTAGACAGTTCATTTGAGGAACAGGCAAGATTACTTGGCCTTTCTCCACTAAGGATTTGGATTCACTCAAAACTGAGTTTCCTCNGNGGACCGTTAGTTGTAGCAAGTTCTCTGACTATTGCATTTTCATTAGGGGAATTTGGAGCGACATGGATTTTAGTTAGGTCCGGTTCTTGGGATACACTCTCAATACTAACTGATCAATTAATGAATCAACCTAAGTTCAATCCTCTAATCTATCCTATGGCAATGGCAAGTGCTTCAGTATTGATGATACTAACATTCACATTATTTCTTATTGCTGAAAGAATGCGAACAAGTGGGCAGGAGAGTGGTTTTTAATGGGTGAAAAGATGATAGAAATAACTGATTTAAGCATTAAATTTTCAGAATTAAAACTTTTTAGTGGATTGAATTTCTCTGTTAATAAAGACGAAATTATCGCAATTATTGGACCAAGTGGCTGTGGAAAAACAACACTACTGAGGATGATTTGCGGCTTGGAAAAAGATTATTCAGGAAATATTAGATTTGAAAATAAAGATATTTCAGAAATCTCAGTAGAGGATAAAATTGGTTTTATTTTCCAAAAACCAATCTTATTTCCTCACCTGAATGTTGGCAAAAACATTCTTTTGGGATGTAAAGATAAAGGTGACAAGAAGTTCTTTAATGAAATAATCGAAAGAGAACTAGAGTTCATTGGTCTACCGGGTTTTGCAAAAAGAAAGGTAGAATCACTTTCAGGTGGAGAATCACAAAGAGTCGCTTTAGCTAGAGCATTATTGGCAGATCCTGAATTACTTCTATTGGATGAACCATTCTCATCCCTAGATGTTAGTTCTAGACGCTCTTTAGCAACTGAAACACGACATTTTATCAAGTCAAAAAAGAAGACTGCTATACATGTGACACACGATGAAGAGGAAGCAGATATTATCGCTGACAAGGTTATTTATTGGAACGATTTGTTCGAAACAAAAAAATCTGATAATGACAAGCAATAATAACGAGTTATGACAAAGTATGTATGAGCGCATATGATAGGGACCCCGTTAGATGTTTTGCCATATGTCAGAGGAATCCAAATGGTTCTTTCAAAATATGAAGGATATACCAAAGGTAAACGTCGTGATGCTGATAAGTTGATTCGTGATGAAATCATAAGAGCATCTGGAAGAGCTAGGGCACATATCATCAATGTTCATGATTCATCATTCAAGGACGGTGCAATACCCATTGCCCGTGCGGCAAAAGCAGCATGTACTGAAATAGATGTTCTGATTGAAGATGTCAATAAAGCAACAACAGGTATGAATCATGCTTTTTTCTCTGGTAATCGATCTGCTTCAAACTCTGATTTGAAAAAATTAATCAAGCATGATCACGATGTAATCGACATGGTTACCAAGTCAGTGAACATAGCCAACAGTGCTGAACTTGCTTTCAACAGCGGCTCAGAACAAGAAGAAATAATCAAACTCATTAGGCAATGTCAACAAATGACAACAAGTTGTAGAGGATTCTTTGGCTCTAGAGTAACTATACTTGGTGGCTTAAGACAAAAAAGTAAGAAAAAATAGGTGTGATAAATATGTCAAATGTATATCGATGGAGAAGTAACCCGAATATATTAGCAAGATTAGTTGATGCAAATAATATTAAAACTTGGAAGGCACAACAAGTTATTTTGAAGCCAAATGAAGCCTGTGCCTTCATCATCGACGGAAGAATAGGAGATATTGTTTCTGAAAAGATTGTTCGTAATGTTGGCGGAGGACTTGGAAGATTTATCGGAGATATGATGGGTGCAACTGCAACTGACCGAAGATTACTTTTCGCCATGACTGGNCCTGCAGATATTTCAATTCCTTTCTCTAGCAACTTGAAAGATGGTTCAAAAGTTCAAGGATTTGCTAATTTGAGAGTACAAATTAGAGATGATGACATACCTAAATTACTCAACATGTTTGCAAATAGTGCACCATTATTGGACCGTGAAAAACTGATTAATGTTCTACAGCATGAATTGACCAATCGTGTCATCACCCCATCTCTTTCATTATGTAATTCAGCAGATGACCTTCGAACACCTAATTTTCAAGAACAATTTGAAATGAGAGCGGAAGTTGAAATGAGAGCAACTTTATCGACTTTAGGATTTACATTTTTGAAAGCATTCGTAGCATCTAATGCGACTGATAGTGAGAAAATTGCTCAATTGAGATCTGAACTTTCAGCAGCAACGCAAACTGAAGGCGCCCATGCTGAAGCATTGATGGAAAGAATTGCNATTAGAGAAGCCGCCACTCTGAGAAGGATNGAATGTGAAGTAAACGTTGCTAGGGCAGAGGCTGCAGGTAAAGTTTCAATTGAACTAGAAACTGAATTGAAAGACTTACGTAAACAAGAAGCTCAGTGGGAAGCGGAACTGAAGAGAGATCAAGGGCGCTCAGAGATTAAGATGAAGGAGGCAAGTCACAAAACTGAACAAGCTATGGCACTTTTTGAACAAGTTCAAGCGAAAAAGCGTCAACGGATTGAACAACAGCACGGACATCAAAATCAAAGAATGGATAAACAAAATGAATTACAGGTAAAGATGATGGAAATGGCGGCTGAAAACGGCGCACTAACTCCTGAAGTAATGCAAGAATTTCTGAAACAACAGACTGCTCAAAAGGCAGTAGATGGAAGTGGAGGAGATATTCCATCTTCAACTGTTGGTGTGCAACAATCTAATGTCTGCCCTTCATGTGGTAAAGGGGTTCAATCTGAATGGAGCGCATGTCCTTACTGCGGCTTTTCATTAGTATGATTATTGGAATTTCATAGTGGTGAGTATGGCAATCGAACTTGGTTCTAAGCCATGGAGAATCTGGAAAAGTCACTGGAAGAATAGGGACTCATGGTATGGGACTCGTCTACCTATGGCACTTTTTAATTCGATTGTTTTGGGCGCAGGNTTGGGTTATTTAATAATCAATAAATTCTCAAATTGGAGGGATTGGCAGGCCTTTGATCCTACCACATCACTAGATACTGCAATACCTGTTATTCCATGGATGATATTACCTTACTACACATTATATTTTTACTATCCAATGGCCGCATTTCTTGGAATGAAAAACGAACAGAGTAAGCGTGAGTGTGTTCTCTTTCACCAAATTTTATTGATTTTAACCTGGTTTGTTTGGCTGATATTTATTTTCCTTCCTGCAAAAGTTGACTTACGTGGTTCCATAGATTATGAGGAATTGGGAATNTGGTCAGTATTTTTTGANNCCCTACACTCTGTAGATACNCCTTGGAATGCTTGGCCTTCNTTGCATATTGTNCAGAGTTTATTAGCTGTACTTGTAGTACAAAGATGGTATGGAGGAGAATCGAAAAAGAATAATTTCTTTATCGGNATTCTNTGGTTTTGTTGGTCTCTTTTAGCAATATCAATTCTNACTACCAAGCAACATTTCATTTGGGATTTAATTACAGCGATTGTNATCACTTTGTGGGCATGGATNTATTGGTTTAAACCAAATTTAGATAAATCAAATGATGAGAAAGTTATCAAACAATTTGAAGATTTAGTTCTCGATTAACCAAAAAACCTNCCNNCCACTTCAGGATTATTGAGGTAAATTGTCAGACTTATTCCAGCCATGATCATCATCCATGAACCNACTAGTTTTATCATGCCAGTAGCCCTTCTGAGGAAATTAATCATCACTTGACGCCCAAGACCAACCATTGTGGTAACACAAATCATCAAAACTAGGAGACCCAGCATAAGCCCTCCAATACCAATTGCTGTTGCACTTCCTCCAAGGGTGCTCAAAAATATAACAAACGGAAGCACTGCTGCCGCAGTACAATCGATTGATGCAGCAGCATATCCTATTCCATAGAGATACATATTTCTTCTAGGAGTAAAAGTATCATCATCTTCAGTGGTACTGTACTTGTCTACGAACTTCTGAACAAAACCTAACAGATGGGTCGTCACACCAAGAAGCATTACAACTCCAACGAAGATTAGNATTAGAGCAACTAACTTTGCAATATCACTAATTAATCCGGAAGAGGAAAATGCTNCACCCATTATTGCAGCAATAATTCCNATTACAATGAAAAAAGTCCACATGCCTAATCCTGAAAGTGAACCAATTACAACTGGACTAGGCATTTTTGTTTTCAATTTACCCGCTTCTATGAGTTCATCTTCACGTGCACCTAAAGACAAATAATAAGAAATGAATCCAGGAAGTACTGGAAATGCACAAGGAGAGAAATAAACCAAGATTGATAGAATCATTCCTAATGTAAAAACTGCAACATAAGAAGTCGAAGGCTCTTCCCAAGCGATTCTTAAATCGATTGTATCTTCTATTTCTCCTGTCAATGCAGTTTCGACCACAGAGTCAAATGAACTCCATTTATCAGTTGGAGTTCCAGTTGACTGTCTAGCGATAATGTAACCTTCTTCATCCAGAACCATNACTACNGGTATCTGTCCTGTACCTGCAGTNGTAAACAATCTTACAGGGTCTGTTGTGGAGCCATCTTCCAAAATTGCTGAATCTGTAGAACCAATGCCTGTAGCATAGTATGGAACATGATATGCACCACTGGACTTATTCAAATAATCTAAACTTTCAGTATACCATGACCCATAAGCAAAAACTTTCAATGTTTTATTTGACTGATTTGCAAGTTGTTTCCATTGATCAATATTATCTTCTATGTGGCTCTGTACTGCNTGACAATTACTACAATCTCGAGCCATAAAATCTAATATTATAATATCNCCAATATGGTCTTCTAANTNTATCCATCCNGTTTCATTAGCCAANGAAGATTCATANTCNGAACGATTCANTGATTCAAANATNATNTTNGGAACTGGTGCTGGGTCNGCATCNGANTGGAAAATNTCATCCATACTATCAAACATAGATAAGGCTGCAAATGAAATTGTTCCAAACATAATNACCGCAATTGCAAATGCTTTCCATGTCTCAGACCGCTTGAATACCCCAAAATCAACCTGAGATATTATTCGCATGACTGTCCCAATGAGTCTATGTAATTGAAATTGCCTTAGTGTTGATTGTATGAACCTTGAACCAACTNTTTTAATAGTGAAAATAATAAGCATCGACTATGATGATTAAAAGAAGTTCGATTGCACTGTTTATTTTCTCTATACTAATTATCAGTCAAACACCCATAACAGATGCGAACTCATCTGGAAAGCATAACTCCAGTAGTGGATGTAGTTGTCATTCAAATTCTGGCGCACAGCCAACTATTAACCATAACTTCCCCAATAGTTATACTGCTGGACAAACTTATTCTGTTACTGTCAGTCTTTCCAGTTCTGGCTCTGGAGGATTTTCCGCAACAATAGACAAAGGTTCGTTTTCAAATGCAGGTGCTAGCACTTCTACTAGTGGTTCCAGTGCTACTCATTCAGGCTCAGGATCTACATCATGGTCTTTTGATTGGGTTACACCAAGTAATCCTGGGAGTGGAACTGCAACACTTAGAATAGCTGGATTAGCAGCAGATGGAAGTGGTGATTATTTCGGAGACTCTTGGGCTACGACAACTTATAGCATCACTGAAAGTCTTCCTGCAAATAATCCTCCTACTGTGTCCAACCTAGCAATCACTCCAAATGGAGATGTTTCAACAGCCGATTCTTTCACACTAAGTTACACTTTTTCTGATCAAGATGGCGACCAAGAAGGACCTAGCCAAATTCGATGGTTCGTAGATGGCAATCCCTCTACTTCACACAATGACTTGAAAACTATCTCTAGTTCTTCTACATCAATAGGTGAAGTTTGGACTGTTGAGGTAACTCCTCACGACGGAACTGAAACTGGACAGATGGTCCAATGTCCTGATTCTGTGACAATTATTGAGACTGATTCTGATAATGATGGAGTTCCTGATAGTCAAGATGCATTTCCTAACGATCCTACCGAAACTACTGACTCAGACGGTGACGGTGTAGGAGATAACGGTGATGCATTCCCTAGTGATTCGACTGAAACTATCGACTCTGATAATGATGGAGTTGGAGATAATGCGGATGCTTTCGATAATGACCCTACAGAAACTACCGACTCAGACGGTGACGGTGTAGGAGATAACGGAGATGCATTTCCTAATGATTCTAGTGAAACAATCGACTCTGATAATGATGGAGTTGGAGATAATGCGGATGCTTTCGATAATGACCCTAACGAAACTACTGACTCGGACGGTGACGGCGTAGGAGATAATGCAGATAATGATGATGATGATGATGGTGTTTTTGATTCTGAAGACGCATTTCCACTAAATGAATTAGAAAGCAAAGACACCGATAATGATGGCACTGGTGACAATGCCGATGAGGATGATGATGGTGATGGAATATTAGATATCGATGATGCTAGCCACCCAAGTAATTCAGAAAAAGTAGATACAGATGGTGACGATATAATTGACGATTCAGACCCTGATGATGACAATGATAATGTCATAGATAGCGCTGATGATTTCCCAAAAGATGCAAATGAAAGCATTGATTCAGATGGTGACGGAGTTGGTAACAATGCGGATGCATTCGACAATGACCCAACAGAAACTGTAGATACAGATGGTGACGGAGTTGGAGATAATTCAGATTGGTCTCCGAACAATCCAGCAGAATCAGCAGACAGCGATGGAGATGGAGTTGGAGACAATGCGGATGCTTTCCCTACAGATGCTTCCGAAACCAAGGATTCTGATGGTGACGGCGTTGGAGACAATGAACAACTGGCTGCAGAAGAAAAGGCACAGAGAAATTTGATAATTATTATTGTAGCGCTAGTATTTATTGTTGGAGGTGGAGCTGTATTTTTCCTGAAAAAGCGAGGCAGCGATGATATTGCAAAAGATTTTTCAGCAAGTGAAGGAATACAAAATAACCAAATAGCGAGTGTTCAAAATTTGAATCAACAATTTCAGCAACCTATTGCTCAACAACCTGTTGTTAATCAAAGTCAATCAACAATTATCAATCAATGGACTGATGAGGCAGGATATACTTGGAGAAGTCTGAGTGATGGTACCATGGAATGGTGGACTGGTAGTGATTGGAAGAAGCGCTAATCAAATAATTGGCTGATTACGCAACCATTCAAGATCTGAAATGTATAACTGGCGGATATCGTCAAGTCCTAAGACTAACATTGCTAATCTTTCCAGACCCATCCCCCATGCTAACACTGGGTGATTTATTCCCAATGGCTCGGTAACCTCTGGCCGAAAAATTCCTGCTCCTCCAAGTTCTAACCACTTTCCACGCCATTTTACTTCAATTTCTAAACTTGGTTCCGTATAAGGAAAATACGCAGGACGAACTCGAACTTCAGGATAGCCCATTTTTTCATAGAACGTTTTGAGAGTAGTTACTAGCATTTGCAAATTAGCACCTTCCTCCATTATTATCCCTTCAATTTGATGAAATTCGGGTAAATGTGTTCTATCTATTGCCTCTTTTCTAAAGACTCTATCAACGGTAAACATTCTGCATGGTTTAGATGGATTTTCAGCTAAATATTGAATTGTATTTACTGTAGTATGTGTTCGAAGTAATCCTTTTTGTGAAATATCTTTGGAAAATTTACCACCCCATCCCAAAGAACCAGTATCTCCACCATCGATATGAATTTTTGACCATAAATCCATTACATCATCAGATAATTCTATTTTAGAGGGATTGTCTAAATAAAAAGTATCTTGCATTTCTCTGGCTGGATGGTCTTGAGGAATGAATAAAGCGTCCATATTCCATCCTGCGGTTTGAACATAATCTTCGACCAGTTCTGAAAATCCCATTTCGAGGAAAATATTCCTAATTCTTTCGATCAAAGCCTGCATAGGATGACTTCGACCAGTTCTAGGTGTAGAGGATTCTAATGTTACATCGAATGCTCGGAACTCTGCATCTCGCCAATTATCACTCTGTAATAATTCAGGGGTAATCTCGCTAACCATTTCTTTTTCAATTAGTAAATCACTGGTTACTGATGAACCTTGAACAGTAATTTTCCATGTTCTAGTAGTTGTGTCTTGACTTTCAATAAAACCTCTTCGACCCTTGAAGTGTTCGAGCATTTCAGTTTCTAAACTCTCAACTTTAGCAGGTAGTCTAGAAAGAAATTCTGAACGCTTGGAGATAATTTCACTGACTTTATCTGGGTTATCGGTAGAAAACTTACCGCCTTCCAGAGTAACTCCAATACGCTTCAGAAGACCTACCCCCGGTCCTGCTTCATGTCTTTCAAAAGATTGCTGAAGTGTAGCCATA
>PBXE01000042.1 GCA_002727485.1 Methanobacteriota archaeon
TGTACCTTCAGTTTCTACTATTGGCACATCACTAAAGTCTATTCCAGCTGGAGGATTAGAATTTGAAGCCCATACACCGGTAATTTTGCCGTCTCTAATCATTACATTTCCGTCATTGATGACATTACTTTCACCGTCCATAGTAACCACTCTTCCTTTGAGTAGGAATGCATTAGAAGAATCAGTATTTGATATCTTGAAGCATTCAACGATATTTTGCGCAACTGTGTATGTTCCTGTGTCATCGGGACCCCAGCCAGGCGTCGGAGTTACTTTTACTAAATCACCATTTGAATCCTCGACATATGATTTGCCATAAGACGAATTCAATTCAGGGAATGTCATCGTATCAATTTCACTACCTGAATCATCACTTATCGTAACAGTCTCTCCATCAAAGTAACTTAAGGCAAGGTCTGAATCTGCTCTAAACACAACAATTCTTCCATCAGCAGAAATATTTGTATTCCAGGCAAGTTGACAAGGCGGACTACCACTAGTAGTTGATAAAATCCAATCTGATACATCGATAGTTACATCACCGGAATTCCAAATTTCAATGAATTGATCACTATATCTCCCATAATCTCCATCTCCATTCCAATCGACTGCACCATACGCATTCTTATTTTCTAACCATGTTCCAGGAATATCATCTCCATCCACACAGCCTTCAGCAGATGGGTCACATTCTACGCCATCCCCAGCAGGGTCAGCGCAATCATCTTCATTTTCGGGTTGTTCGGCATCAATGTCACCATCGCCGTTAGAGTCTGCACCTTCACAATACCAGTATGAACTTAAACCATTAGGGCTGGCAAATAGTTCAGAAATTACTATTCCAGTTGAACGCGCTCCAGTCTCTTCAACTTCATTGTCTGATAGAGAAGTTCCCGAAATGGACCACGGGGCTAGAAGCATAATTCCAAGAATAATTCCGGCCAACAACTGTCTGCGCATTATGTGTCCTCGAGTGTATAGCACATGAATTAAACGGCTAGTCGATTTTTGAATCGATGACATGATAGACTCTATTGATGAGGATAAATTATGGCAACTTTAGAAATCACTGAACCAATATTTGCTGAGACGATAGAAAAGAATGAACTTGTAATTCTTGATTTTTGGGCTGAGTGGTGCGGCCCATGCAGGGCATATGGGCCAGTTTATGAGAAAGTCTCTGAGGAATTTCCCGATGTTATTTTTGGAAAAATCGATACTGAGGCACAACCAGAACTTGGTAGATTGTTCAACATTAGATCAATCCCTACCACTATAGCGTTCAAACAAGAAATCGGCGTTTTCATGCAGCCAGGTGCCCTTCCTGAAAATGCACTTCGCGACTTGGTCAACATGCTGAAAGAGTTGAATATGGACGAAGTCCGCGAAGAAATGGAAAAGCGAAAAGATGAAAATCCGGAATAAACATACTGTTCATTTTTGCGATGAGTTCAAAACTTAGTGTCGTTGCCGTTCAGTTATGGACTTGCGCGCATGGCTAATTCTTGTTGTCATGCTAAGTGCAAGTCTTTCTGGTTGTTTTGGCGAGAATGAAGAAGAAATATCTCCCGATTCGGTTTATGAGGTATACCCGGAACCATGGCAGAGAGCCGATTTACAATATACAGACACCGATGTGTTCAGTCGTGTCTCAGTAAACGGTTCGCATAACATTTCAACCCCCGTTTCAGTCTTTGTTCCTGTACCTAGTATAACTGCTTCAGATGGCGGTGCTGGATTAACTGGAGGTGCAGAAGTTCACCTTGGATTATGGCTACCTGAAATTGAGGGTTGCGATTTTACCCAAGCAAATGTTTCGACGGAATGTAAAGTTCCAGTTATTGCAGATGTCGGACCTTACTACGACGATGGAGACGTCTCCGCTACAACTCCTGCAGATAGATTAGGGCGTTTTTTGATTGAAAATTATGTACCTCATGGATTTGCTGTAGCCCAAGTTTCAGTATTTGGAACAGGTAATTCTAATCATTGTATGGATTTGATGGGTACAGATGAACAGAGAGGAATAGATGCTGCAGTTTCATGGCTTGGAGAAGCGGAATGGTCCAACGGAAAAGTAGGATTAATCGGTAAGTCATACGATGGTAGTACGCCTTGGCAAGCAGCAACTTTTGGTAATCCAAATTTAGCTACAATAGTTCCTATGTCAGGATTGATTGGCGTTCATGAATTGATGTGGAGAAATGGCAGTATGGAGGCACGTGGCGCGATTATGCATAACGGTGTCTATGGGTCTTTTGGAGTCGATGGTGATACCGGAGACAGTGAAAATCTCTGTGAAGGATATATCGAAGGATACGTCAATGGACCATTAGCCTACCAGACTGGTGGAATGGTTGATTATGCTGGAAATACATATTGGACAGAACGTTCATTCCTAGATAGAGTTGTACAAAATTATCAAGGCTCGGTTTACATTATTCAAGGAATGCAAGACTGGAACGTTGATCCACACATGGCATTCCCAACCCATCAAATAATCGAGCAAGCCGGTATTGAGGTCAAAACCTTAGCAGGACAATGGGCTCATGATTATCCAGATAGAGTTTCAGGACATAGTTCACAATCATCAGGGGAAGGCGCTGAAGCATATCCGTATACCCTTAGGTGGGATTGGGCAGATGAGATGCTGTATTGGTTTGATTGGTACTTGAAAGGAGAAGGAAGGGCTCCTGCACTTGGAGTCGAGATGCAAGATAATCGCGGCGGTTGGCGATTTGAATCAACCTATCCAGCATTAGATACTGAGTATCTCGAAATCAGCGCTATAGACTTAGCCCCCGATGGTGAATCGATGACTGCCTCATCGATGATTACGATGACTTACGGGCCATTCGATGAAGATGTTTACATTGCAGGTATGCCAACTTTCCATATCCCTGTCACACCTAGTACACTGAATGGTGCACATGGTTATTTAGAAATCCAAGATGAGAGCGGAATGAGGCTAGGTCATGCAGTTATGGATTACAGATTCCATGCTGGTGGAAGAGACGGACAATTGAATCTAATTCCTTATGTTGAAGTTATGGGATATATGGAATTCATGCCAATGGATGTATTTATTCAAGCAGGTGAAAGTATCCAAATAATTATGACTCAAACAGGCCAAGATTATGTTCCTTCATCATCTTCTGTAGGTGGATATTCTATCGATTGGGATGAAGCAACACTTACTCTGCCAATAGTCAAGAGAACATGTGATGATTTGTTCAAAGTTCCAATGCAAGAATATGCAGAATCTACAGAGGGTATCAGAACCTGTTGAATTTAGGTTTTCAAGCACTATTCTCTTAAGCCGATGACAATCATTGACTAGTATGGTGCTGAGTTTAATACCAGGTGTTGGAGAGAAATTAGCAAGAAAAATNTGTGATCATTTTGGTTCCGAGCAAGCCGCTATGAGTCACCTCAAGGCNGGNGATATAGCTAGAATNGCAGAAATCGATGGNCTTTCTCCNAAANGNGCATTATCACTTGGCNCGTACTGTTGCNGGTGATGATGGACAATTTTTAGCCACTAAAGAAGCGGTAAAATTACATCAAAAACTGATTCAACAAATTTCTGGATTTGCAGCATCCGCAGCAACCAAAGAAAGAATGCAATTACTGATGCCAATCAACAATATATCGTCGAGGAGAGAAATGGTTACTCAAGCAATTGACTTTCTAAATCAACACTCCAAAACCCAAGAAATTTTACAATCANTATTTAGAAGCCTATCTTCGCCAAGAAATACTATTGAAAGATATGAACGTGTAGTTGTTACTCATGAACCACGAGAACATCTGAAGCGTTTTTGTCGAGTATTNACTCCAGGCGAAGGCGAGACTTGGAAGGATTATACCGTTTTCAAAAGTGTTACTTGGATAGGAAGCGGTGCACCAGCTCAAGTACCCGATGGATGGATAGTGNTAGGAAGTAAGCCAAATGAAGAAGTGATTATTCCGGAGAAAACCCTAGATTGGTTCAAGAACAATAAGAGGGTATTACAGAGCTTGTCTAGCACAATTAGCCTGTTAACCTCGACAGATAAAGAACATCCATTTTTGAGTTTACTTGGTAATACTACTACGGGATTATCGCAATTACCATCACTTCTAGATAGTCTGTATGATGAAGGAGACATGGCTAAGGCTGAGCAAGTCAAAGATGAACTTTGGGCATTCACAAAGAATCTCCAAAAGCAAGTAAATCAAGAGGTAGAGCAGGCGATGAATGATGCAAAATTAGCACTCAGNGGTGCAGAATTGCTCGAAGCATTATCCGATGGAGCCGGTTTCCAACGCAAGTTGAAAGAAGTTACAGGACATGTTATTGATGAAGCCATGCAAGAGGCTACAAACCAACTTTCTGAATTATTACAAGGAACAGGTGTAAGGTGCCCTCCAGTAATTTTCACTTCTGACTGGCCAGCAAAGGTTGACAGAGAAGTAATTGACGGGATAGATAGTGCGTTGGAAGATAAACTGAAAGCACAAAANGCAGACCATATCTATACAATGGCTCGAAAGTTAGGTCCCTTGAAAGAATTATGTGAAGATGCCATTAGAAGTTTGATAGAATGCGAGCAATGGTTAGCAATTGCTAGATGGGCAAATCACTATGATTGCTCCATGCCAGAAATTGTAAGTCANGGAATCTGGATTAAAAATGGTCGTCACATTTTACTTGGAATTGAAGCCGACCCTGTTACTTATGGGTTAGGGAAGGCTGCCGAAAAAGAAGACCAACAGTCTTTAGCACTACTTACNGGAGCAAATTCAGGNGGAAAAACAACACTGCTAGAATTATTGGCACATACCTGCATATTAGCACACATGGGNTTGCCGGTTCCTGCNGATAGTGCTAGAGTCGGAGGTGTTGAATCATTACATATTCTAGCTAAAGCGGGTGGAACTCAAAGTGCGGGCGCTCTTGAACAGACATTAGTTGAATTGGCAGATGTAGTAAGTGATCCAACACCTAAACTAATTTTAGCCGATGAACTTGAGGCGATAACTGAGCCAGGTGCNGGTTCAAGAATTATTGCTGGAATGCTTCTCGCNGCACGCTCACAACCAGATACTTGTATGATGCTTGTCACCCATTTGGCACCTGCTATAATTAAAGCATCAAAATGTGATGATTTGAGAGTCGATGGAATTGAAGCCAGTGGCCTTGATAGCGATTTAGAATTAATTGTCGATAGAACTCCTAAGAGAAATCATTTGGCTCGCTCAACACCAGAATTGATTGTAAAGAGACTGGTTGAAAGAAGCAAAGGTCACGCCAAAGAATTATTTGGCGATATTCTCCAGATGTTTTAGTACTGAGGTAAATTTAGTTCTACTGCAAAGAGTGGGTCTGGGTCAGTTGAATCGTGGTAAGCAACAACTACTCCCCCGTCATTCAAGATTCCAAGTGAAGCGAAATCAAACCGAATATCATTTCCTGCCCCAGATGTTGAATCTAAGTCGCCTTGACCAATATATGTTAGAGTGTCAGGAGACATATCCTCCGAGTAACCTCTTACGTGATAGACAGTATCTACGTCAGGACCTGCGGCACTTTGGTAACGAACATTCAATACGAAAAGGTCTAATTCTCCATTTGCTTGAAACTCCCATTCCTCTATTTGCGTAGCAACATCTCCCATGTCATAGGTATAGTTTTGCCAAGTGAAAGCACCATCAGTTGATTTGTAGTGAGTAAAAGAAGTTCCTGAGTTTACCACGCAATGAATTGTTCCAGAGCTGTCTATTTGACAATATTCAGAAGGNAATTGAACTGCCAATTCATTCCAAGATAATGAGGTATCCATGAATGCTGCATTACCGTTATTGTAGTAACTAGGGAAAATCAATCCGCCACTTGGCATTGGGAATGCACGCATTTCTTTGTGTGGTTTGTTAACATCATAATAACTTGATAGAGATGCATTAGTGAAATCTAAATCTAATTCAATATCNGGTTCTCCTCCATCTCTTCCTGGAAATTGGAATGGATAGTAATTAAGTCCATCAACGCTTATTTGTCCTCCAGCATTGAGACTTTGATGCCAGAAGTTTGAGACTACTATACTTGCCCAATCACCACTGCCCATTGAGGATTGAATCGGGCCAATTACTTCTACTTGCCAAGAGCGATCATAGAATGGCTCTGTGATTCTATTGTAGCACCATTTCCACTGGTCTTCAGATTCATCATATAGGATTGCGTAGAACTTATCGAGTTTTAAGTCACCTCCAACATAAGGAAACCAAGACATTGAAATTATATCTCCATTGGTTGCTTGAACTATACTTCCTTCACCTAGGCCTTCTTGTCCAGGATTGGTTGGTACCGCTGTNACGCATTGACCAATTGCAGGTAGTACNTCGGGAATGTATGTGTCCCANACATGNCCTCTGTCAAAACTCCAAACAGGATATTCACCACCTATGTTTAGAATTTGACCTTCAATNGTGGTAGCAAGNTAATGTTCACAGCAATTTCCACCATAAGATGCATCAAAAACCGCCCATGATAGATTAGTAGACTGATTAGTTGCTAAATCAATAGAGACAAACATTCGCTCTGTCTCATGACTTTGTGGGTCAATTAGTTCGTAAGAGTCCCAGAGTGGTACAATAACTTCAGGCTCGACTAATGCCTCGCCNTCACCAAAACATCCAGCAGTTAGCATNGAAAGNACCAATGCCACACTCAGAATTCCTCGGCGCATGAAAATCCCTGTACCCTATATCGTTTGAATGCGTCGATAATCGGTGTAATTAGTTGACAGTGAAACTGATGGTAGTCCCATCAACTTCAAAAGTATCGCAATCATCTGGTGATTTGTCATTTTCAGAGTGGAATATAACTCCCGATGCTCTTGTTTCATTGACAATCCACTGCTTATCTTCATCGAATAATTCAGGTGCATTTATCATCCATATCTCAAGATCAATATTTGCTTCTATTTCTAAATTCAAATCTTTACGCTTTGCTTGAATTCTTCTGGTGATGTCTCTTGCCAGACCTTTTGATAGCAACTCAGGAGTATCATTCATATCTAGAACCAGACTTATTTGACTTGAATCATCACCTTGTCCAACTTGAATTGTTGATGCTGCAAAGCCNGAGCGCTCAGTNCGTCTAATTTCAATATCACTTTCCTCAATCTTAACTCCCATAATTTCACAATTGCCTGNTTTAATTGATTCAAGCATTGCAANAGGGTCTTCAGCATTCTTTATTTCTCCAGCAATGGAATTTACTTCACTTCTGGCTTTAGGTGCAAGAGCTCTAAAGTTTGGAGCCAATTCTATTTGTTGGAAACGATCTAAATCTTGTTCAATAGCAATACTCTCTACATTCAGTTCTTCCGCTAGAATATCATGGAATTGCGATAAGTCAGGTCCCGAAACAATCCAACCTTCGCCACATGGTAGCCTTTGTCTTCTTCCAGCCTCCACACGAATTCTTCTGCCAGTCTCAGCCAATTCTCTTACAAGGTTCATATTTGATTCTAAGGTCAAGTCTTGAGGAGGTAATTGTGCAGTGGCTTCNGCGGCCTTTTCATCCCAACTATCAGCAGTAGCACCTTCTAGCGAACCGGGAGTTCCTAAAGGCCATGATGCTTGGTGAACCGAATTTCCATTCAAGTTCCTATGGATTATATCAACCATGAACGGGCTAACAGGTGCAACCAATCTACATACAGTTGTCAATACTTCATGTAGGGTATTTTGGCAAGCCATTTTATCGTTGTTTTCTGCTTCATCCCACAATCTTCTGCGACTCCTACGAACATACCAGTTTGAAAGNTCATTGACAACAAAGTCTTCCAAATCTCTGCATGCTTTATGGAAGTTCCAAGATTTGAAATCACTATGATAAGACTTAGCAACACTTGCTAATCTTGAAAGAATCCAACGGTCGAGTACTGGTCTTGAAGAAACATCCGATGTATGAGTTTCTGGATCAAATCCATCTAAGGCTGCGTAATCTGCATGGAATTTGTAAATATTCCATAAGGTCAAAAACATCTTGGCATAGGTTTCTCTTACACCATTAGAGTCGAATTTCAATGGACTCCATGGTGCTCCTGCTGTAACCATGTACCAACGAGTAGCATCAGCACCTTCTCGATTAAAGTGATCCCAAGGGTCGACAATATTGCCTCTTGATTTTGACATCTTTTTACCTTCAGCATCCAGAATAAGTCCTAAACTAAGACATCTCTTGTATGCCGGCATATCAAATACCGTGGTTGAAACAGCCAGTAGAGTATAGAACCAACCTCTTGTTTGGTCAACACCCTCACAAATGTAATCAACAGGGAAAGATGCATCGAATGTTTCTCCTCCATCGAATGGGTGATGCCACTGAGCGAATGGAGCGCATCCTGAATCGAACCAACAATCCATGACAAATGGTTCTCTATTCATTGGTTTCCCATTTGAACTAAGTAATGTAAACCCGTCAACAATCGGCCTATGCAAGTCCACATCATCTGGACATTCCGGATTTGTAATTCCTGCTGCGACCGCTTTGGCAACTTCTGCTTGAAGTTCAGCAATCGAACCGATACACTTCATTTCGCCATCTTCACTTCGCCAAACAGGAAGAGGTGTGCCCCAATATCGTTCTCTAGAAATAGCCCAATCTTTGACATTGCGAAGCCATTCACCAAATCTTCCTTCTCCAACCCAGTCAGGAGCCCATTCAACGCCATCATTGAATTCTAGTAACTTCTCTTTGACAGCAGTCATTTTGACAAACCAAGAATCCATTGCATAGTAAAGAAGTGGATGGTCAGTTCTCCAACAGTGAGGGTAATCGTGCAGATATTCTTTTTCACGATATAGTAAACCACTATCTGGTCCTTTGCCATTACTTCCTTTGGGGCTAGATAATAAATCGATGATAATTTGATCACATTCTTTGACATATTTGCCATCTAATTGCGGATGAGTTCCTTGATTGAAAGCACCGTCCATTCCTACTGTGTGATATGCTGGTAGGCCAGCCTCCATACCAAGGTGATAGTCATCTTCACCATACATAACAGCNGTATGAACAACACCTGTTCCGTCAGTAGTAGTGACCCAATCCGCTGCTAAAACAGTCCATCCTGTTTTAGAATCTCCTCTCGGCACTGCTTCTGGGAATAAAGGCTCATATGAACGCCCTACAAGTTGACTTCCTGACATTTCTTCAACAATTTCGACATTGTGTCTTAGTACTTCTTTCATCAAATCTTTAGCAAGAATNACTTCTTCACCAACAGAAGCTCCTCCAGCTCCTTGCCAATTTTCAGCATCTTCGGTGATTCTAACTTTGACATAAGTAACTTCTGGACCAACTGCAAGTCCGACATTACCGGGTAGTGTCCAAGGAGTTGTAGTCCAAGCAAGAATACTAGCATTTTCATCGACCAGTTTAAACTTAACATAAACGGAAGGCTCCTCGACTTCTTTGTATCCAAGAGCGACTTCGTGACTGGAATATGATGTTCCAGTTTGTGGGCAGTATGGTAGAACTTTATGGCCTCTGTATAGCAAACCCTTGTCAAACATTTGCTTCAATGCCCACCAACATGATTCTACATAATTATTGTCTAAAGTCACATAGGGGTCATCCAAATCGACCCAGTAAGCCATTCTTTCGGTCATTTCTCTCCAGGCACTTTCATAAGTCCAAACAGACTCTCTGCATGCTTTATTGAAATTATCCATTCCATATTCTTCAATTGCTTCATTAGACATTAAGTCCATTCTCTTTTGGACTTCGATTTCAACTGGTAATCCATGAGTATCCCAGCCGCCTTTTCTTTCCACAAGAAAACCTTCCATTGCCTTCCATCTACAGACCAGATCTTTGTATGCTCTAGCAACAACGTGATGAATTCCAGGTTTTCCATTTGCGGTTGGNGGACCTTCTAGAAAGATAAATGGTGCACCACTTCTTCTTGATTCAATAGAAGCCTTGAATGCATTTTCGTCTTTCCATGTTTCCAGTAGTGCGTTTTCCATCGAAACAGCATCCAATTCACCAGCGGGTTTAGGCTGAGGCATAAACCTGCGACATGGGTTTTTCTCTTGAACCTCACCCTTGAGTTCGGCATTAAATTTGATTAATTGAAAAAATAACCATAATTAGGTACACACAAGCGTAAAATTTGATTTCTAGGGGTATGTTTGAAGTCCTTCCATTACTACGGGTTGCTATGTCGGCCCGTGGCTCATGGCGCAGTGCTTTGTTTTTAGCCATTTTAATGGTTCTAATTGGACCATTACAGATGAATGGCGAAATTTTAGTAAAACAGCCAAGTTCCGAAGAATTAGAGGATATTCAAGCCCCTAGTTTGACAGATGTAGGTGCTGAAACTTTCGTTGGATTGCTTGGTGATAACCAAGTAAATTCCGGATTTACTGTCGATGTACCTTCAATGGAACCGATTACAGATTTGCAGCTTGACATTGCCCCTGCAGTAATGCAGAAGCAGTATGGATTTACATGGGATAGCGATCAAATTTGGTCTAATAATGATGCTACCAAGAATGGAACAGTTGTAACTTCTACTGGTTCCTTGACTGGTACAACAGCAGGTACCATTTGGGATTTTAATACCGGCTTACAAGGATGGACAGTGTCAAGTGCAACCTATGTCGGACATTATACATTAAACACATGCGGTTACAATGGAAGTAGTGGTGGCTCTCTAAAAACCCAAGCAAGTAGTACTCCTGAATATGCAACATCTCCGGCATTAAATCTTGCTGGCGCCAATAGTATGCCGCTTCATGCTTGGATTAAGCAAGGGTCATCATCATGTGGCGAAGAAGCAGACAGTGGTGAAGATCTAAAGGTTCAATATAAATCTGCATCAGGGTCATGGGTTGATGTTCATACTTTCTCTGCAACGCCTATAGGTGGTACTGCGCAGCAATGGACAACAACTCTACCTGCTGCTGCACTACATACAACAACTCAAATTAGAATGTCTCAAGTTAGAGGTTCAGGAACCTGCTGTGATTATTGGTTCATTGATGATGTACACCTAGCATCCCCTCCTGAGTCAAATTGGACTAGTCCAACGATAGGTTGGGATTCTAGTTCTACACAGGTTGTCAGTAAAAGCACATATGCGCCTCTACATCTAGATGCTGAGATTCCTGACGGGGCTTACCTTAATTGGTCAATCATTACGCCATCTGGTACAGAAATACTCGGTGCAAAAGGAAGTAATGACTTGATGATTCCTTTGAATATGATAGATTNTGAAATGTATCCTAAAATTAGAATTTTATTAGAATTTAGAGGCTCACTGACTGGTGAAGGTATTCCAACATTACATTCCATATCCGGAGATGGCTCATATTCAACAATCTTCAGTAATGAGGGGGAACAGAATTGGAATTCTACTTGTGATACGGTGAATGGATTAGTACCGGTCCAAGGTGGCGGCTATCAGAGTACAGCAAATTGTACACTGACCTCTCCGTGGTATGTCTCTTTACTTCCGGTTGATGAACTCGCAGGAATTGCATCGATGACTAATGGAGTTTTACAAGTTCGAACACATGAAATGATGAATTGGACAAATATCTCTTCACCCTCTGCATTTACTTATTCACAGGAGTCGCCAATTTACCGAACCCAGTTTAGAATGATTCATGATGACCCATTACAAATGTTAGAGATTAATACTTTCCAGTTTACCAAAAATAGCGGTAAGTTCCCTGCTCAACCTGCGATCGATTTTGGTCTGGATGGAATTGTAGAATGGGGTGGAAGTGATTCACGAGTCGGCTCATGGGGTTGGCAAGATAGGTTCCAAAATGGAGAAGATATTATTTCGGTTAATCCCGGTATTTCAGGTTCAGCATCTACAAAAGCTTGGATGCCTAGAGACGACATCAAGAGTTTTTCTTTCGGAATAATGGCTGAAACGGGAACTATGTCTGGTTTGTTTGTAAAGATTGGAAATCAAATTATTGCTAATTGGTCATATGATAATGTCAAATCAGATTACATCATTTTCAATGATACTCAATTAGCGGATCTTCAGTTTGCGGCTTCTAGTGTATCTTCCAGCGTGGGATTTTTAGGTGCTAGTTTCATTGAAGTCGAATTCGAAGTGTTAGGAACAGGTGGTATGAAGATGGCAGGACTTTCTGTACCATATCCTATATCGATGAGCCTCGATGCCGACGAGCAATCATTATTTGTTCTAGGAATTAACAATGCTCGCACTGGATTAAGTGACATTGCAGGGCAGCATCTAGTTCCTCTAGAATTTGTATCCAGCTCTTCAGGAGGGCTTTCAGTGACCCTTAACGGTGTAAATACTTCCAGCGACGTATCAATTTCAAACTCTTACATGGATGACCCTGTTGCTGTTCTAACTCCAAGTCAAAGATGGCATACTATGCATACATCTTTCTCAGTAACCTCTTCTAATGCTGCATTGGCTAGACTCGATGTTGTAGGTCAAACTAACCATGCGACTTGGTTACTACCAATTGAGGGAGGAACTCCGATTGGCCAAGGAGATTCTAATTTGATTGAATTACATCCTACTAACTGGCTTAATGTTTCACAGTCAGGTTCTGAAGTAGATGTTGCTATTACATTTAGAATCGAACCTGGGTGGGACGATGAAACATACATGATAGCATCAACAAGAATGGTGTTGTCAAATGGTGTGATTTCTATTCCAGCCATACATACATGGGGTTCAACTTCAGGCAATATAATGGCGTATGAAAACGATTTAGAATTGAAGAGTGTAACATTTACTACTTCAATGGGCGAGTTGCCTAGCGATGAATATTATCTGCCTGCAGGACAGCAGTTGGATATTTCAGTAGATGTAGGATTTGAAGGATTAGAAGGTCAAGAATCGTTCGCTCCAGGAGAGGCTATAGTCGAATTATTCCATGGATCTACTTTGGTTGCTAATACAACCTCTCTTGATGGAGATACGTGGAATTTTACTGATGTAGTTCCATTTACTAATGGNGAACTTATTTGGAGGCTAGAAGTAACTCCTCTAAATGGCTCAGGTACTACCTCAGAGGCAATTTTTGAAAGAGTATTCTTTGCAGATTCTGTAAGTCCTTCTGTTTATTGGTCTAATGTTGCACCTTATGATCATAGAACTCCTTCAACAACACAAACAATCCAAATTCAAATTACAGATCAACCAATCTTGCCTTCAAATGTTGAAGCGATGGTTTGGAGAGAATGGGTCAATGACTATGATTTTAGCGGAATGCCAAATGCTGGAGAGTTTGAACCATTTTCGATTCTAATGCCTAATGATATGAGCGCATTAGTTGGTCAGTATACTCTACTTATCGATGATAGTGGAGGTAGTTTAGGCGATAAGGTTGCAGTATACCTTACTGGAAGTGATGCAGCAGGCCACCCGTTAGAAGACAATGGGACGGATGAGCCAGGAATGCATCTGTTCATGTATCAATTAAATGCGGATGGACCTCCTACAATTGCTTCTAATTCGTTCTCTTGGGATGGCGGCAAAAAGAACTGGTTACATCCTCAGATTGAATATGCATTTGAAGTATCCATGAGTGAACCAAATGGTGGTTCTGATTTGTCAACAGTTACTGTTGAACTTGCCTCTAAACAGGGTAGCGATAAGTTGCCGATATCATGGGATTTCTATTCAGGTAACTGTACTACTACAAGTATTCACTTAGTCGTTGATGATTGTGAAATGCTTAGCGTAAATGGAATAGCAGGACCTTATGAAACAGAACTGACATTGAGAGTAGAGTTCCATCTTGAATGGACATTACCTGACTTGGGAGATACTCGTCGAGAACCTAGCCTTACTGTAGTTGATAGAGGTGGGCAAACAGCTACCAAGTCATACCCAGAACTTAGATGGAGATTCTCTGCAGCGATTGCGATTCCGGATGAAAGTTTAGGCCTTTATTTGAATCAAGGTTCTATTGTTTCTGATGGAGCAAGGATGGCTCCTGGAAGCACATTTGAGGTCGGAGGTGAAGTGTTATTTGTCGAATCTACACTTAGACCAACATTTGATTGCGATATTGATTTATTATTCAATGGATTAACTACTACGGTTACAGCGGTGAATGGTTTCTGGTCTACTGATTTGCAAGCACCACTTACATCAGGGAAGATTTCACTTACTTGGAAAGTCAGTTGTATTACAGGCCAAGGTGTTGATGCAACTGATCAATCTAGCGTTCGTTGGATTTTGATTGATGGTACCGGTCCTGAGCCAGTTGAAATTCTCAATCCAAGACCTAATGCAATTCTCAAAGCGGAGGTTTACGAAGTAAGAGTTGCATTAGATGAAGAAGGCGGCTTAGACGTAGATTCTCTTGAATTAGTGTGGTGGGTAGAAGATGCTGAAACNGGTGACTACTTGAGAAATGGCGTTGAACCAATGTCTCTCGAAGGTGATGAAATCGACGGTTTGAATCTAGAAGTATTTGCAGAGATCGACTTGACAGATATTACACAATCAATGCTCGAAAGAAGAATGATTTTATTCATAAAAATCAATGGAAGAGATTTAGCAGATAATGACATATTGGGAATGGGTGGAACGCCTGCAGGTTCGCTAGTGGGACAATGGGATATGGAATGGTTGAAGCCTGAGTTCGCACTTGAAACATCTGCGGTTTCATACACCAGACTATTAGTTGAAGTTGACCAATCTACATCTGTGAAAGTCATGGTCAACAATGTCGGTTCTCTAGATGGAAATGTCGACGCTGTAGTTTCAGTTGCAAGAATTGATGGTACTAAGGAAGTNATTCAAAGACCAAATGTAGAGATTCCTGCAGGCGGGATTGGTTTAATTTCCTTAGATTGGGCTCCAACTTCAAGTGGATTACAGTGGATTGAAGTCGAGTTGGAAAATGGAGAGACGGCTAAAGGCCCAACAATTGATGTTAGGCCGGCTAGAGATCAATCGTTTACTGAGAAATTATTCGGTGATGTAAACCCAGTAATTGGTTCTGCAGTTGGATTAATATTCATATCAATAATTGTAACTGCACTTCTTTGGGCAAAGAAAGCTACTACACGTAGAGGTTCACGTTCACAGTATGATTGGGATGAGTACTCCTCCGAAATTGATGATGATGATTATTATGATGACGAGGAAGAAGAAACAATGCCTGAGAAGGAATATTCGCAAGGAAGTATCTCTCCAACCGCTTCTTTAACNGCAGCAGCTTCAGCACTAGGTGTTCAAGAAGCAGCAGTAGCAGATGATGAAGAATCCGATTGGGTAATGGGTTCTGATGGATACTGGTGGTACCATGACAAAGAAACAAATGAATGGTGGTACAAAGACGAAAGTGGCGAGATAGTCAAATTTGATTGATTTGGTGATTACTTTGTCTAGGCTCATCGCTCTGCTACAAGTAGATTCAACGGTTGGTGATTTAGATGGAAATGCAAATCGTATTGAGAGTTTATCTCAACTAGCACTGGATAATGGGGCATCTTTAGCGGTATCTACTGAATTAGCTATTAGTGGATATCCTCCTAGAGATTTACTATTGCAGCCAGATTTTGTAAAAATGGCTCAACAAAAAGCAAGTNCTCTGTCGGTCAAGNTTCCNGTTTTAGTTGGTACACCGGTAGTTCCTGATGGCGAAAGGCAACTCCCTGCCAATGGTGTAATTCGTGCAGGTCCACTGTCCTCACATCCAAATGGTAAGCAGACAAATAGAGTGGTGGCCAGAAAACAACTACTTCCATCCTATGATGTATTTGATGAAACAAGATATTTCCAAGCCTCTAATCGTTCTGGAATTTGCCGAACTATTGGAGATTTGGACTTGGGAGTTACAGTATGTGAAGATGCATGGCAAGCAGCAGGGATGACACCGTCTGAATATGGTGTTGACCCAATAGAAAATCTTGCTGAATGGGGAAGGCAAGGCGTCGAATTGGATGTTACGGTTAATCTTTCAGCATCTCCTTATCATGCCGATAAAGTAGGTACTAGAATACAAGTTTGCAGGACCGCATCTAAGGTTCTCAATCACCCATTTCTATTAGCCAATCAAGTCGGTGGAAATGATGATTTACTCTTCGATGGATGTTCTCTAGCAGCATGGCCTGATGGAACTGTAGTTGTAGCACCATCATGGAAAGAAGGGGTTTTACTGGTTGACATAGACNATCCATCTAATTCTAAATGGATATCATCAACCGCTGAAGATTCATTGCAAATCGGTAGTTCGGAGATTAAATTCCTTTCACCCAATGATGACGGATATGAACAAGAATCAGATTTGATAGAAGATATCACTGATGCAGTAGTCACTGGGTTATCTGATTATTGTCGTAAATCAAACATATCGAAGATTGTCCTAGGATTGTCAGGGGGAATTGATTCAGCTGTTGCAGCCTGTGTTGCTGCTGAAGCGGTTGGACCTGAGAATGTTTTAGGTATTGCAATGCCCAGTAGGTTTTCTTCACAGCATTCCTTAGATGATGCCAAATACACTGCTGAATCATTAGGTCTAGAATTCAAAATCGAGTCGATAGATCAACTCCATACAACTTTAGATTCCCAGATTGGTGAAATGCTAGAAAGTGGCCATAATGTGGCATCAGAAAATGTTCAATCTAGGCTAAGAGGTTTAATCGTAATGGCCCATGCTAATGCTCAAGGCCGCATGGCCATAGCAACAGGCAACAAGTCTGAGTTGGCACAAGGATACTGCACTTTGTATGGAGATATGGCAGGAGGTTATACTCCACTCGGCGATTTATACAAGATGCAAGTTTATGCAATTGCTGAAGANTTTAANTCNNGAGCAAAAGATTNGNGGNNNTAGNCCNCCAGTNAACNAATCNACANTNANTAAACCNCCTTCTGCNGAACTNGCACCAGAGCAAAAAGACGAGGACACNCTGCCACCTTACCCAGTTCTTGATGAAATTCTTAAATTGCATATTGAGCAATCTATGGATGCAGAAGCAATGATTGAAAATGGACTTGATAGAAAAACAGTTCTTGAAGTTCTAACTCGTCTGGAAAGAAATGAACATAAAAGGTGGCAAATGTCTCCTGCCCCTAGAGTATCTAGTCGTGCTTTTGGTCAAGGGTGGAGAAGACCTCTTGCTTCAAGGCATGATTGGCGAGATGATTAACGATGGGCTCAAAAGCAAAATGATGCACGCGCAATCATGGACGGAAAAATAGTCAATATCGCAGGATATCGATTTGTTGACCTTCCAGATAGAGATGAATTAAGACAACCTTTTCGTGATATTTGCTCAAAATTGAATCTCAAGGGAACAATTCTACTTTCTCATGAGGGTATAAATTTCTTCTTAGCAGGATNACGTGAATCAATAGATTCATACATTGATTATATCGAACAAGATTCACGTTTCAAAGATATTACTTTGAAACAATCATATACAGATTACCAGCCATTCAACAGAATGAATGTTAGATTGAAAAAAGAAATCATCTCCATTGGGCTTAATCATATCAAGCCTGCAGAGTTTACCGGTGAAGAGATAACTCCTGTGGATTTCAAACAATTATTAGATGATGGTAAAGAAGTATTGGTTCTCGATACTAGNAATGACTATGAATGTAGAATTGGTACTTTTGAAAATGCTATGGAATTGGATATCAAATCATTTCGAGATTTCCCTAGGGCTGTTAGTGAAATTTCAGATGAATACAAAGACACTCCTGTGGTAATGTTCTGCACCGGTGGAATTAGGTGTGAAAAAGCGAGTGTAGTTATGATGGATGCAGGATTCTCAAATGTTAAGCAACTGAAAGGAGGAATACTAGGTTATTTTGAAGAAGTTGGTGGGGCTCATTGGGATGGAGATTGTTTTGTATTCGACCAAAGAGTTGCAGTAAACCCAGAACTGAAAGAAACTGAAGTTGCACAATGTTTTGCTTGCCGAAATCCATTATCGATTGAAGACCAAAAATCCGAACACTACGAAATTGGCATCTCCTGTCCTTATTGCATTGGGCGCCGTACCGGTCAATCCAAGATAAGCCACTCACTATCGATTGAAGAAGGGCTCCATGAATGAATTTCATGACCAGTCAAGCCATCGTTTGCAATCAAGAAAATTATCTCTTCAGATACCTCTAGACTACCATAAGTGCCGGATTGGGAATTATTTCCAATTCCTGTCCATGGGTCGTAAGCTATACTTGCTTCCATTGTCTCAGTATTGAAACTCCACAAGCAATGTCCAGTATCAATTCCATCGATCTCACCNTCAACAATTACCATCAGATTTTGATCAACATAGTTAATTTCTCGAATATCCGAACTACTCATTCCTGGTTGGAATTCATGTGCTAATTTACTACCTGATGTTGTTCCATCACTATAACACAGTTCAGTAGCACTAATCGCAGTTACGCAATCAAACCATATTTTTCCGTTCAACAAAACGGCTCCAGATTTATCTCCTGGGGCAAGTATACTCGTTGATAATTCCTGAACATTATCATTGGTTAAATTATATGACCATAGAGTTGTATCTACTCCACTAGTCTGCGCATCAAATATTATGATATCTCCAATCGAGGTTAGTCCCATTTTCTCACCCACTGAATTTGCCGGTGCTCCATTGCTTTGCAATGTTAGAGAAGTCAGCCATTCATGACTTCCATCATCGTTTAGACGAACTAATTGACGACCGTTGAAACCATCTTCAGCAATTACAATGTTTTGTCCTGATTGACTCAAGAATGAATCAGGCATGCTACCTTCCATAGAGTTTAGATCCCATGACTTGAAAACCCCGTCATTTGATAGATGATGCATTTCAAAATCATGAGAAAGAGTGGATGCTGAAAACCAGAACCCTTCACTAGTTGGCCACATCTTTGAGAGAGGATATGCTGACAAGTCCGAAGTTTCAATATCGAGTGTCGATTGAGTTATAGTTGAAAAGAAAGGAGCATCAAATAAATCTACAGTTATTGTTCCATTACTCCAGATAAAATCATCATTAACGTTGGTAAAAACCACGCCTTCCATCCATTCCACAATTTTGGAATTAGAAGTTAAGCCATCNCCTAAACCGCCATAAGATGTAATTCTTTGAGTTCCACTAAGTGTACCATCACTAATCCATAATTCTCTCCCATTACTTCCATCATCAGCATCGAAAAATACCAATTCACCGTTGCTTGAATCNACTACAGTCATTCCTAACCATAATCCGGGAGTGGAATCGCCTGAAGGATTTATGTCGACTAGTTGAGATGTGGAATCTAAGGTTCCCAAACTTGTCCAAAGTTCACAACCATTTGCTCCATTACTGCCCGAACTGATGAGCATAGATTTACTTTCCAGCCAAGACATTGAACTACATGAATTGGATAAACCATTAGTTATTCCTGCGGTGAAATCAGAGATTGGGCCTTGGGAAAGTGCTTGAGTACAGATTTTTAGCGAATCTCTAATTTCATCTCGATGCATCAATCCATCATTTTCCTCACCTTGACCATTGCCATCATCAACTCCGAATTCGATTATTACTCCCTCTTGACAAAGGTAAGCTGGCGGGATTCTTTTTTCAACCAATGCAGGAGCACCTTGAGCACCATTATTGCCATTAACTCCAATCTGGCCATCACAAAGATACTGTTCGGTTTGTATTTCGTCCGANTCAAGAATTCCATTAGAATTATTGTCAATTCCAGTATGGATTAGTAATCCCCCAAAGTTACATGTGACATTTCCACTTTCAATTTCAGTGGTGTTGATTATACTATTTTTACCAAATTCACCATTCGGGCCTGGCGCACCTTGAGGTCCAGATAGACCTTCTTTTCCATGACAAATTCTAGTTGTCGAGGTGATTTCGGATTCATCCAAAATACCATTTGAATTTTCATCACTACCAATGAATATGTCGGCGCCACCTTCGCTGCAAATATGATCAGCAGCCCTGCCCTCAGTTCTAACCAAGATTTCTGTACCACTTGTAGGTGTAGAATTTTTTGAATCCAATGAATCATTTAGAAAAACCGCATATCCAGACATTCCTAAAGCGATTAGGATACTTAGAACTTGAATTATAACCATTAGTTTTCTTGGTTTTTTGATTTTCNTATCCTCTTGTATTTCACTATCGTCTGGAAAAATTTCTTCCGCTCTGTGACCTATTGGCGGGTAATTTTTGTTATTTGTTTTAGGTGCAGGTTCTCCTGCAATAGATGCTTGGCTATCCTGTATTGGCGGGTTAGTCATGATAATGTCTAACACCCTCAATGGTATCAAAACCTTCGGTCAAAATTGAACGATTTTTGATTTGGTTAGGGGGTGGTTTCATCAATCTTGGCCGCCTCCCGCTATTATGGACCTGCCAAAACGGCTATCTGAACAACTTCTCGGCAAGGAAGGTCCGACTCGTCAAAAAGCCGCTAGATTGGTAGTTGACTTGGCATATACAGCGAAATCTGACGGTTTCATAGAAGTTGATAATGCCCACGTTTCTGGTGTTTCAGTAATCACCGGGGGGCATGGTTTGAGAAGATTCCTATCGGATTTATCTGGTGATAAAAGTGGAACTGTTGTTATCCCAACCACTCTCAATTCCGCTGGATGTGACAAAGAAAGAATGAAAGAAATGGATATAGCATGGCCAAACTTTCTCGAACAGCAATTTGAGATAATTTCAGCCTATGAGCAACTTGGCATTGAAGCAACTCTGTCATGTACTCCGTATGACAGAGGAATTGATACGCAAGAAGGANTTGCTTCATGGGCAGAATCAAATGCAGTNTGTTTTTCTAACTCTTGGACNTCACTGATTACGAATCGAGAATCTGGATTATCTGCTTTAGCAACCGCACTAACCGGATATGCNCCTAGATGGGGTCTTCATCTTGAAGAAAATAGAATTCCAAATATCCATGTAAGNGTCACATGCAATCTTGAGAAACTTTCGGACTGGTCCATTCTTGGTGATTGGATAGGTAAGCAGGTTTTACCCGATTGGAAACTCCCTTGGGGGCCAATGCCACTNATTGTNGGCTTNCCAGAATACGCCTCTTTTGCTTCCAAGAAAGCACTAACTGCNGCTGCAGCAAACTATGGCACNCCTATGTTATGGGCGGATGGACATTCANCCGACCCGCCGCTTGANAAGAATAGTGATGGTGACTGGGTCGCTCCTGAGGGTGGTTGGCAAGGAGAATTGATTTTTGGAGAACAAGAACTTGAATCGAGATATCAAGAATTAGCGCCAAAGGGTAAAGTCGATTTAATCGTAATTGGATGCCCACAGGCAAGTGCTGAAGAGATTAGAATAACTGCTTCTGCCGTCCGTTCTTATGCTGAAATGGGTCAAAAAATTCCTGATGAAAGGTTATGGGTTTTCACTAGTCAAGCGAATTATGATTTGGCAAAAGGCGATGGAAGTATAGATATTCTAGAAGACTCTGGTGCAGTTATTTTACGTGACACATGTCCTGAAGTTACCCCATATAATCGTGAGCACTACAATCACTTGTTAACAAATTCTTTGAAAGCCGAGCACTATTTGACTAGTGGATTAAACAGGCTTCCAACAAGTGTAATGTCTATTGAGGACTGTGTTGCCCATGCCTTTGACCCTAACTTAGCCGATGGCCAAACGCCTACTTTGGCTAGCAAGTCACAACCTCAGCACAAATCTGCTAAAGTTCTCCAAACCGGTTCCATCACTATCAAAGGCGCAGGATTAGAAAGTCAAAACGACTTCACTGTAACTGGTAAAGCAATGGTTAGCGATGTACCAATTACTTATCTTGGATATGTAAATCGAGATACTGGAGTAATCGAAGAAACCGGGCATCCTCTAGATGGGGAGGCAATTGAGGACACTATTCTGATTTATCCTAAGGGTTCAGGTTCTACAGTTGCTCCATATGTTCTAATGGGTTTGATATATACCGGTAAAGGTCCTAAAGCAATCATAAATAGAGATGTTTGCCCATTGACCTTACCTGCATGTTCACTTCTCGATTTACCTTACGGACATGGTTTCGAACAAGACCCATGTTTGAAAGTAAATGATGGCGATCTAGTCGAAATGTCACGTAAAGATGACGTAGTCAGTCTAAAAATTCTAGAACGAAAATCTAACTAGGTGATTGAATGACTAAATTGAGGATTCTAGTGACTGGAGGTGCTGGATTCCTCGGGTCTTCTCTGTGCCAGTCATTAGTCGAGCAAGGTCACCTAGTTGTTGCATTGGATTCCTTATTTAGAGGGAGTGAAGAAAATTTAGTAGATATTTCCGATTCAGAAAATTTTCAATTTATTCACGGCGATGTTCGAGATGTAGACATACTCGATAGTGCTGTAGATTCATTGGGAGGTCTAGATTTAGTCTATCATTTAGCAGCAGTAAATGGTACTAAGTGGTTTCATGAAGCGGCACATTCAGTAATCGATGTGAATATCAATGGTACACTTAGGACATTGGAATTAGCGATGGCTAATGAAGCAAGATATGTTTTCGCATCTTCTCCCGAAGCATTCGGTGAAACAGAAAAACAACCTATTTCTGATGGAAATCTNATGCAATTTACTAATCCTGCTGAACATCAAAGACATTCTTATGGCGGTAGTAAGTATCTTGGNGAAGTGGCCTGTCANCATGCGGCTAGAGAGGGTTTGGATGTTNGAATAGTTAGNCCATTCAATGCCTATGGGCCTNGATTATTNGGTGACCANTACGGACAAGTTGTTTCGATATTCTTCAANAAGATTCTTAATAATGAGAGNATAATAATTCACGGAGATGGTTCACAAACACGTTCATTTACNTGGATNGATGATGTTACTGAGGGTTTTGTAAAAACTGGTTTACTAGACCATGGAATAGATGGAAGCAATCTTTCAGGTCTTGCATTCAATATTGGTTCAACCGAAGAGGTTAGTATTACTAGCCTTGCTAAAANAATAGTCGAAGTATCTGGTAAAAAGGAAATAGAACAGAAAAATGAAACTGGTTATTACGGCGACTCAAAGAGGAGATTGCCCGATGTTGACAAATCACAACTTCTGTTAGGTTGGTCTTGCAATGTTAATCTTAATGATGGATTAAAGAGAATGTGGGATGAATTATCTAATAATTAGTTAACCATAGTGTTTGTAAACGGTCTTAGACCAATTTTCGGGAGTTGGTGTCAAACGGTCAATTCCATGCTGGCACAGAACCTTCAAGCCAGAGAGTGGTGGGTTTTCTTGTTGAGTCCAAATATGTGTCACTCTCATTACTACTAACTTAGCAACTGCATCAGGAAGAGACATCTCTTGTATGAATTCTACTTCTAATCCTGCAACCGCTTCTTCAATTAGCAATGGGTTTTTCTGACTTTTTGTTAGTCCAGTCAAATCCCATTCGCTTTCATCACTAGGTATTGGCGAAGCCGCATCATCTATCCAATTTACCGATTCGAGAGTACTTGGCATCATGTGCAGAATTGCCTTTTTTGTTTCTTTCAAATTATAGTATGTATTTCGATAAATTCCTTCTTTATTTCTACTTAGTGAAGCGATCAACAGAGGGGGCGTGGTAGAAACAGCCATCACNGAAGTTAGTGGAGCAAGATTCCCAACACCATCAGAATTATTTGTTGAAGCCAAAACTACCGGTCGCGGAGATAGAATTCCTGAGAACCACGTCGCTCTTTCCTTGTGTGGCAAATCTTCGACATCGATTCTTTTAGCATTTGTTAGGTCTTCACTGTCTTCAGATTCAAACCAAGCATCCAACTTTCCAGAATTAATTTCCATTAATGCATGTTCAGTAAATTCTCGATAGGATTCCCAAGCACCGATTTCTTCATGTTCGCCACGTGCTTTTTTACGCTCGATTGAAGCATCAGTATATTCGATACATCTTTGAAGAAAGTCAGCAACAGCACCTTTTCTATCCATTTTCTACCCCTCATTGTNCTCTTTTCGATTCATACTCAGAGCGATTCATCACAAAAATTGCTGGATTGCCCGCCCAAACTTGATTTTCNGGAATATTTTTTGTCAACACTGAGCCAGCACCAAGTACTGAAAATTTGCCAACATTACAACCAGGAATTATTGTTGAACCTCCTCCGATGACAGCCCCTGATTCTACGGTCACAGGTTTCCAATATTTTGAATCTCCAGATGGAGGATATTTATCATTNAGTAAGGTNGCATTTGGCCCTACAAATACTTCATCNCCAAGAACACACCCATCGGCAATGTATGCACTNCCCTGGATTCGGCAGTTATCGCCTATAGTTACATTACGACCAATATGAGCTAAAGCACCAATTGAGCATTTTTTGCCATGATTGAAGTTTTNTCCNAGCATGCANGGAGCCCATGCTACACTATCTTTTTCAAGTGTAATNCGATTACTNTGTTGCGGTACATCTTCCGCCATGTTATCACCTTCACTCGATGCCTAGTTCTCTGGTTAACATTTCNACATGTCCTTTAGCCTTNACATTGTATCTGCACCATTCAATTTGTCCGTTAGAGTCAATGACAAATGTTGATCTAGCACAACCCATGTATTCTCGGCCATAATTTTTCTTCANTCTCCATGTNCCATATGCTTCATGCAGGACTCCATCTTCATCCATTAACAATGGAAAATTCAAATCTTGCTTATTGATNAATTTATCATGAGATTTAGCAGAATCTTTGGAAACTCCGAGNACAACATAATCATCTTTGTTAATTCGAGACATTGAATCTCTAAAATCACATGCCTGCTTAGTACATCCAGGGGTAGAGTCTCTNGGGTAGAAATACAAGATTACTGATTTACCTTGTTCCATATAAGATTCTAAATCGTGAGTCTGGCCTTGCGAATCAAGACATGAAAAACGTGGGGCAGGCTGGCCAACTTCTAAAGTGGTTACTTCGGACATGAATATTCCTGCTACATCTTACACATCAAAGGTTGCATTAATCCATAATATTGAAAAATCCATAATTCCACTGAANAAATCGGCTTTGGAGGTNAAAAATAGTNNAAAAAAGNNTCTCAGTAGNCNATTTATGCAGTTTGAATAAAAATGCTTGCATTGTGGGTTNATGCTATGTTTTNGACCGATTCTTTCTTTAACTGCCTAGTTCAAGGGNNGNNCATGGTCGGCCTACGTATGTCTAGAAGGGCTCGCCGACTTTTCAAACAAATCCAACGCGCTCCAGGCAAGTATGAACTTCAAGAAATCGCCAGCAACATACAGGCTGAGTTGGATAAACGTAACCTCTCATACGATGAAGCGTTAACCCTAGGCAACATCATCCAAAACAGAGCAGACCAATTACCAGGAGATACCATTGTTTACGCTATTTCTGACAGAGATGCCTATCGCAGAACTCTTGAATTATACCTAAGGGACGCTCTCTTGACAAGAACAGAACAATTACTTCTTTGGGAAGAGCGAAGAAGATTAGGCATTACAGATTTGGAGCATGAAAGACTTCTAGAACAACTTCTCGCTCAGTGGAAGCGACAAGGCAAGAAAGTCAATATCGATAGTTTTGAGGCTCCTGGAGGTGGTGTTTCTGCGTAATACTAAATCCAGTGTAACCATTGCTTCACTGCTAATTATTCTGTTTTTAGCACCTGTAATTTCTCCGATGATTTCTGCTAGTGGTGAAACCTCTGCAAGAGCATCACCAGATTTCACAGTTGTATCGATTACTTTAGATGGTGCAGGTTCTGTTGAAGATGGGTCGCAAATTTTTGTTGAGAACAATACTCATGTTGCTAGAATAGTAGTCGGTAACTCNGGTTCTGCAACAGGATCAGTAATTGTATCTCTAGTTCACAGAGGTTCTCCTACCGCCGGAGAGACCATTGTTGGCACTGTAACTATCAACTCATTAGCATCTTCAACTATTGCATCGCCTGTCGCTATTGCTTGGACTGCATCTCCGGGCGATTTACAGACTCTTTTTGCAAGAGTTTCTCCANCTTCATCCTCTNCGGATTCAAATCCTGCCAATGATGAGCGAAGATTAGATTTCAATGTATCAAGTCCACCTTTCCTAAAGGGGCACCTTTTGGAACATTCAATCCCTCAACCAGCTAGTGGNNCTTCAATTACCAGAGTCGCAAATGGCATACAANCCTACAATGCAACTGTNATCAACGATGGAGTAAGAGATATNTCTGCAGTATTTGAATTATCTTTCGAGGAAGTCGCCGACCCGACAAATGTACTTACTTTTTGGTCAGGTGAAGTAATTCTAAATCCTGGCTCACTTCACACGCCTGCAGTTAGTTCTAACCTCTCCACTACCTTCAACAGCGGGTTGATGTCCGGCACTTGGACTCTTACGGCTTCTGTGATTTACAATGGAACTGGTGCATGGACCGAAACAATTCAAGCCGAACAAATGAATATCGAATTTTCAGATTATATTGCTGAATTATCTACACCNGCTGATAGGACTACCGAACCTGGCCTGACTACATCTCTAACATTTATTGTTACTAACAGAGGGCTATCCGCAGACAGGTTTAGCATCTCATTATCCAGTGTTCTAGGTTGGGAAGATTCTACAGGAATTACTACAACCTCTGTTATTGGCCCTAATGTCAGCGATACAATTTCTGTTCCAGTTACAGTTCCTTCTTCAGCTGCAAGATCCGAAGTGGACACAATTACTATTGTTCTAACATCGCAAAACGATCCAGATCCACCTCCATACACTCTTTCAACATCAGCACGTGTGATGGCTGGTGAACTTTATCAAGCATCTATTACGATGCCTTCTGTTGCTACTTTAGTGACGCCAGGTGCAACTGTTAATTTCAGCGCTTCATTGACTAACACTGGAAATATCCCTGGGACCTTTTTACTCAGCGCTGGATTATCTGCTGATGCTAAGAATTGGTCAATATCTCTTTCGACANATANAACACCACTAATCAANGAAACTGACAGTTTGTCTTTTGATGTGCATGTTACAGTACCTCCGATTCAGATGCCATTGGATCTCAGTGAATTTAACAGAGCNGGAGACGTGCTTAATTTATGGGTTCAAGCAATTCCAATTAATGGTGGNTTGCCAGCAATTTCTACTAGTCCGGTTGAAGTTAGACCAGTCATTGTTGTCGATCCAGGACTAAATGGGCAACACATACAACTTGGAGTGAATAATGTAACTGCAGCACAACTTGGAACCGGAGTAGATATGCCTATGCCTCTTGAACTACAAGTTAGACATAACTTAGAAGGCGCTTTACCAAATACAGTTGATGCAACTTTAGTCGCTGATAATATTTCTTTTTCACCGCTAAACAGTGGTGGTTTTTCTGAATCAACTCGCTGGAATGCAACTGCATCTCCAAGCACCTTTACTGGCCTAGACTTGGGAGATGTTGGGATTGCTTCTTTAGGTATTCAGGGCCCTAGAGGAGATTATCCTTTGGCAGGAACTGTCACTATATCTGTTACAGCAACACCGACTCTAAACGGCCCTCTAATACCAAATGTTTTGGTTTCGCCTGTTACACGTGAAATGACGATTGGAGTCCCATCAGTTCAAGGTGCAGAGATACTAGACGTTGGTCCATTCGATGTCCCTCTAGGCGTTGAAAAATCACTTCTACTAGCTTTTGCTAATACCGGAAACGATCTTACATCTTACCGACTATCAATTCTAGATGACTTACCCGATGGTTGGAAGACATCGGTAAATACGACTACTGCTGAATCTAACATCATTGCAGATCTTCCAGCGGATGTTGCCGATTGGACTCCTGCTGGAAACGTTGGTAATACGCACATTACTGAATTCACTCTAAAAGTTACCACCGATCCTTTCGCGCCAGCTTACACTATTCAACCAATAAATGTCAAAATTGAAGATAGGGATACTGGTTTACTGATCGGAGTTGAAACTGTAAATGTAAGAGTCGGACCTTACATTAATGCTTCTCTTGCACCAACTAATCAAACAGTTCCAATCAACGCATCTCAAATGGAAACTCCACTTACTCGTGTTTATGTTACCAATACAGGCAACGCTCCAGCGACATATTCAATATGGCTCGACGATTCTCAAGCAGGAGATGTCGAATTCACATTAGAAACACCCAATGAAATTCTAATCGCTCCCGGATTTGAAGACTCCATTAAAGTTAGAATGAGCGCTGATGCTGAAGCCGACTCAGATTCATTCTACATGGCTACAGTTTGGGTTTCTACAGACACCGGTCTTAACCTGTCAGCAAACATAGTCGCAAATGTGAGTGAACAACGTTCGCTAGATATAGATGCACCATCGCAGATGGGAGTTCTTCCAGGGCAAGAGCAAATAGTCAATTTTACAGTGACTAATTTGGGTAACTTGGCTGAAACCTTCAATGTTGAATCTAGTATAGAAGGTGATTGGGAAGTTGTCCCAGAATCTCAGACCATGACTCTAATAAAAGATGAAACTATACAAGGAAGCGTAACTGTCAAAGTACCTGATTTAGATGAAGGTGATGGTTTAGAAGACGGGTCTATACATAATCTAACAATTCGTCTTGCTTACCCGTCAACTAATATTACAGCGGGGATCGCTAATGTAAAACTAGTCATTTCGCCAATGTTCATGCTAGATGTTAATGAATGGCCAATGGAGATGGAATTCAGTCGGCAATCTAATAGAACATGGGAAGCGACAATTGTAAATGTTGGCAATAAAGATGTAACTGTAGATTTAACTTATGAAATTTTCAAACCCGGATTAGTTACTAACAGCAATGAATGGAGTTTTGTCAATGGTCCTAGCGTTTTGAATTTACCACGTAACCAAAATGTGACCTTTAGTTTCGAAATACTAGGAGAAGAACCAAGTCCAGACATAGATTTAGAAGCATTCCTTGTAGTTACTCTAACTCCTCAAGATAGTTCCGTTGAAGGTGTCGAATACCTCAACACTACACTGAAGATGTCAAGATTCTTCAAGATTAGTGACTATACTCTGAAGCCGCCAGAAAATAATGACGATACCTTGGAAGTTAACATGATGTATTCTCACATTCCTCGTGGAGCATCAACCTCAGTACAATATGAAATTGAACTTTGTCAGGCAAATAGATTATTCGACTTTAGTGCAAATAATTTGGACGAGGCTAATTATCCATGGGCATTTACTCTACTCGTAGAGGAGACTAATGGTTCCATTTCGAGTTATCCTTTGCCATTGATAAATGTTGATTGTGGAGTTTCCAGTTCCGGACCAGAAACGAGATACACTCTGCCGTTGAGTGAAGCATGGAATCCTAAGTTGATTACAATTTCAGTTGATATGCCAGATAAGCAAGACATTATCACCGAAGATGGATGGGACTTGACATTTAGATTATTCCACCCAACAGAGAATGCTGGTTACACAGTTTTCGATGAAGAATCATTTAGGTTTGAACTTGATGTATATGCTGATCCAGCAGTCAAGAGAGTTTGGATTAGCGAAGGTACTCTTCAAGAAGGAACAGATTCAACATTGAGTGCTGTCATCAGAAACGATGGAACTGCTCAAGCATTATTCTTCGAAGTAACAGCAGAATGTTCTGGTTCAACTATTACTTCCTCTCCTTCACCTATTGTGTTCTTTGGCCCCGGAAATGAAACCACAGTACAGTGGGACTTAACGACCAACAAAATTGACTGGTGGGCTCAATCTGTAGACGGAACTTGTGTAGTTGAAATAGCCGCTCCATTATTGTCGAAAAATGTCATTGGCAATGATAGACTAGTCTATGAGGATGAAGTTTATTCATGGTCACCAGACCAATCTTCTAGTTTTGTAGCCTTCATAGTATTCACATTACTTTCACTGATTTTAGGTAGATTGACTGGGCAAAATGAAAAATTCAGATTATTTGCCGTATATTCCGGCATCTTAGGCTTAGGTTTTGCTTTCCACTTGATTAATGTATTATTCTGGGGGCCTTTGGTTCTGATAATAGCAGCCTTAACTGTATGGCGTATGGCTTGGAATAGTACAGATGAATTCCGCTTAATCCACGAAGACTATCAAAGGGCAAGAAAGGGTGTATCTACGCTTTATGCAGATCATTTCCAAGCTCTAGCAGATAGTCGCCGTCAATTAAGAGTCATTTTATCACTTCCATTATTCGGTATGTTGGCAGTTGTAATCGGAATACCTCCGCAACTTGAGATGGATAGAACCAATCTTGTTTCACTGGCAGGTTATGTCGGTATTGTCACTTTGGGTGTATGGATATTAGTTAAGAGAGCAGATTCACTTTACGGTAGACTTTATGGACGTTTAACAGACATCGAAATCAAGGCTACTAGAATTGAAAGAGATCTAAGCGACCCTGCAAGACTACTAAACGACTTAGCAAATGATGGAATAGACCTCAACGAGATTTTTGATGAACCACCTTCTGATTCTAATCTGTTTGAAAATATGATTGTGGACGGTATTCTTGGTGATGAGGAGGTGAGAGATGATGCCTGATGAAGAAATAGATGATATTAGTGTAGACGATATCGTTATTCCGAGTCAAGAACCTGAAGAAGATTTGATAGAGTTTGCTGAGTTAAATTCCACTCCTTCATCGACTATGGCACCTGTTGTTCAAGAGGAAATTGATGATGATGCAATTGAGTTTGGGCAGTTATATGAAACACCTGAATCAGAGCCTGATGAAGTACCTGTAGTTGAAACAGAACCAGATCAAGAACCAGCCGTTGAAGAAGCAGTTGTCCAAGAAATTCCACAATCAAATACAATTAGCGAGCAATCCAATAGAGAGATTCGGTCTGCTTCCACTCAGTTGGAAAATATTGTACAGAGCATGGTTGGAGAAGATACAAATTCCCTAGCCGCTACTGAGATTGATATAATGGAAGCAAAGAAATTCCTTTCACTACACAAACTTGGCCGTGCTAAAAACAGCGTAATCAAAGCAGAAC
>PBXE01000043.1 GCA_002727485.1 Methanobacteriota archaeon
CCATATCATGATCATCTTCGTCGTCATCATCAGCCATCATATCAGCAACAATATCGCTCCAAGATACGGCGTTATTCATTGTGAATTCTTGGGATTCATCCATGTAAACCATGTGGATTACTGTAGTATCTGTTCCATCAGGATTAGGAATCACAGTTTGTTCAGACATGAAACTCAGAGGCATCATCATACCTCCCATGTCAATTTCTCCACTCATAGAAGTGAATATGGCAATACCATTGGGCGAAAATGCCATTTCTACACTTGATTCCATGCCATCATAACTAGAACTGGTCATGGTCATTCCCATTGAGCTATTTGCGTCAGTAGGTCCTTGTTCAATTGTGGTCATGAAATTCATGATTGCTTGCTCAAGTGCAAGTTCAGTTAAACACGCATCTGTATTAGTAGCATTTTCATCATAGTTAAACGCAGTATCGTCATTACAACCAGGTATTTCTATAATTTCTTTAATTTCTTCTTCAACACTTTCCGTACAACCTGCAAGGGTCAAGAAAAGAGCCATTACTATAGCGAACTTCTTGTTCATGCAACACTCACTAAGTTTTAGTTTATAAGTTACACTATTGATTTTTTAACCGCTTATTTCAAGAACAAGATGCTCAAGCGATGGTTATAGTCCCTTAGTGTAGCGGTCCATCATGGAGGATTCTGGTTCCTCCGACCTCGGTTCAAATCCGAGAGGGACTACCATTAGAACTCATGGTCATACTTTTTTGATAATTCTTCTTCATTACCTATTGTAAATCCTGTTACCATTTGTATCGCTTTACCATACTTTATTGTTCCAGAGTATTCTTGAATTTTCCCATACAGAGAAACTCTCACGCGATATTTACAAGTCTTTTTGGTCTTTCTTTTACGATGATGCTTGTAAAAGTGTACTCCAACTTTGTATGTACCTTTAGGTGGTTTACTTGTCCAAACAATGTTTTCTACTGGATTGTCACTAACAGGTTTTACATTCATATCAACATCTAATTCTCCACCACATTCACTGTTTTTATTGTTGAAATATATTCTTTCACCGGATGGACAGAATAAGTGTAAATCTAGGTCATTGTAGTCATCCCATACTAGAGACACCTGAACAGAACCACTCTTTCCGCCTTCACGCTCGAGTCGCTTATCCATATCATCATTTTCAGGAGGTGAATCCTCGACAATAATTCCTGAACCGATCATCTCTCTTTCTACAAATGTAGCGTGTTCTTCTAATTCATCTTCGTTCTCTTCAATCCAAGTTTCTCTAACTCCCAATTCAAGAATTCTATCTTCTTCTCTGAACTCTTCATCACTTTCCGGTAAATCTTCTAGTAATTCATTTAATATCAGTCTTAATTCAACTATATTTTCATCTCTCTTTGCATCTCTAGTTTCCCATTCAGAGTAATCTTTTTCATCCAGTTCTTCGATTTGCTTAGTCCTAACTATTTCCGGTATTTCTTGTTCTTTATGATTAGAATTATTTGATTGAGAATGAACAATCGTAGAAGTTTCATAGTTTCTTAATTCTGGTAAATCTGGAGCATATTTCTTCCTTAGAGCCTCTCTTAACAATCTTTGATTTCGCTTCTTTATAGCACGAAATGAAATGTATCCTCCAACTGAAATTGTAAAGACAATTAAGCCAATTGTCAAAGGCCCCATGCCATGAAACAAAAAGTACTCCTTTATTGGAGATTGGGTAAAAATCCCTAATTAGCCCATAAATGCTGAATTAATTTCATCAAGAGTGGTTTTCGATGGTCTTAATTCTTCATCAGGCACATCTAGTAAAGGAGTATCAACAAGACCTAAATCTTCTGCAAGAGATGCTTTGGTATTATCAAAATATAATAGTCCAGTAACGTGCTTGGCATCTGATTCAGCATTGTGCAATGCGGTTAATGCCGCAACAGCATTACTAGGATCGTGCTCTTCAGAAATAGTCTCAAGTCTAATTGTGGAACCATCATGAAGTGTAATATCTCTAAAGTGACCTTCTGGAACTTCTACCTCAGTAATTGGGTTAAAGTGAGGAATATAATCAGCCATGTGTAGGGTGATTTCATTTTCTTTAACATATCCATATGATTTCATCGATTCATCGTTATTATTGAAGGTGACACAAGGGCTAATGACATCAATAAGTGCAAATCCTTTGTGAGACATAGCAGCCTTAAGTAAAGCGTTCAATTGCTTTTTTGAACCAGAGAAGGAGCGTGCTACAAAAGTACACCCGAGATTTATTGCTAATGCACACAAGTCGATAGGTTGAGTCTTGTTAATAGGTCCTTTTTTCTTCTTTGAACCGATGTCAGCGGTAGCAGAATATTGGCCTTTTGTAAGTCCATATACACCATTGTTTTCAATAATGTAGACCATGTCCATATTTCTTCTAATCGCATGAATCAATTGACCTATTCCAATTGATGCTGAATCGCCATCGCCAGAAACACCGATGTATAACAAGTCCTTGTTAATCGCATAAGCACCTGTGGTTACAGAGGGCATTCTTCCGTGAACTGTGTTAAACCCGTGAGACTTACCTAAGTAATATGCAGGAGTTTTGGAAGAACAACCAATTCCAGACATTTTAGCAATTCGGTGAGGCTCTATGCCACTTTCCCAAGCAGCGCTAATAATTACATTTGAAATTTGGTCGTGACCACATCCTGGGCAGAGTGAAGATTTTCCACCGGTGTAACTATCTTTAGGCTCATTTATGACATTTAATTTCACAGGTCTTGCTGCTTTGGCGGGTTTATCACTCACTTCTTCACCTCCTCAAGTTTTGAAAGAATTCTATCAGCATAGATTCTAGCTCTTGGAGGCATTCCATCACTATATGCGACTGAATGAACCCTAGAAACCAAATCATTCGGCAATTCTTTTCTGAGGATTCCATATAATTGGCCATCTCTATTAATTTCCAAAATAATAGTGTGTTCATGCCTCTCAATGAAATTCACAATTTCGCTATGAGCAGGTAGTGCTCTAATACGACATTGGCTAACTTTCAGCCCAGTACTTTCTAGAATATCATCGATTTCTTGAATAGTATTTTCCATACTTCCGAGATATATAATTCCAATTTCACATTCTTTTTCTTCGCGAAGAATAGGCGCAGGGAGATGATCTCTAGCGCCTTCTATCTTTTGCTTTAGTCTAGCCATCAATGCAATATAATCCTCAGGCTTTTCAGAGTAAACCCCCTTAGTGTTGTGACCAGTTCCTCTGTACAAAATTGGCGCCATTCCAGAACCAGGTAATGTTCTGTAAGGAATTCCATCACCATCAACATCTAGGTAGCGTCCAAAATCTTCAAACTCTTCGAAAGTTTTTCTATCTCTAACAACCTTTCCTCTGTCCATTGGTTCACTAGGGTACTCAAATCCACTACATGCCCAACGATTCATTCCTAAATCCAAGTCGCTCATTCCAAATACCGGTGTTTGATATCTTTCAGCATAGTCGAAAATTCTCCAACCAAATTCAAAGCACTCTTCAACAGTTCCAGGAATTAAAACAATATGTTGGGTATCACCATGACTTCCTTCATACAACATTGCAATATCTGACTGTTGGGTTCTAGTAGGAAGACCAGTTGAAGGTCCAACTCTGGTTACATCCCAAAATACTGAAGGGATTTCAGCGAAATATCCTAGCCCGATGAACTCTTGCATAAGTGAAATACCTGGTCCAGAGGTTGCGGTCATACCTCTACCGCCTGCCCATCCCGCTCCTAGAACCATTCCAGCAGCAGCCAATTCGTCTTCCGCCTGTATTACGGAACAGTTAGTAGAGCCGTCATCGTCAGTCCTAAGTTTTGGTATCCATCCAATAATTCCTTCAGCGACTGATGAAGATGGAGTTATCGGATACCATGCCAACATTTGAACTCCACCAAAATGAGATCCTAATGCTACAGCTTCATTTCCTTCGATAAAGAATTGAGGTTTTTCTTTTTCTCGTGGTTCTATTGCGTAAGGGTCTTCTTTCTTCAAATTGTCTTTGAAGTAATCTCTTCCTAGCCCAAGCGCAGTAATGTTAAGTTCAATTGCAGTATCTTTGCCCTTGAATTGTTTAGCAACTGCAGATTCCAAACAGTTTTGGTCAATTCCTAAAATCTCTGCTAATGCGCCTACATAGACGATGTTAGTAACGAGTTTAGCAATTTTCGGATTGATCTTTCTCGCTAATGCGGACATTGGGATCGGATATGAAACAACATCATCGCGATTCATTTCTTTTTTGGCATTTTCATTCCAAATTACAACACTACCTGGTTCTAAAGCAGCTAAATCTTCATCCCAAGTCGCAGGATTTACTAGTACCTGAATGTGGGTTCTATCTCCCGGAGCTTGATATCCTTGGTCAGATAATCTTACAATATACCATGTGGGTAGACCTGAAATATTTGAGGGGAACAAGTTCTTTCCACTTACTGGAACGCCCATATCAAAAATTGATTGAAGTAAAATCAAATTAGCAGATTGAGAACCTGTTCCGTTGGCAGTTGCAATATTGATGGTGAAATCATTGGCAATGGTTTCCATTGTNTTTTTTCTCCTGAGGTATCTAGTTTTACCCGCCCTCTAATAATTGCGGTCAGCATACACTCTTTGAACATGTTGATTGATTTTATACATTTTGCATTTCAAAATTCGATAGTGAAACTCAAAACGGAAATGGTTCTCGGAAGGNCATGGCCGATGATAAGATTAGAGAGGCATGGAAAAAATCAGAGAAAATTTTGGCTAGTGGAAATGCTGATGAATCTTTGAAAATTCTAAGGGAAATTGATGCTTCTGGTGAGCATGCTACAACTCTAAGAATTGCTGGCGAGGCTACTTGGGCAATCGCCAATCATGAGTCTTCTAAATCTGAATATCGTAAAGCAGCATCTTTGCTGAGGGANGCGGTGAAGAAAGACCCAAGGGATAAGAAAGCAAATGCAACATATAATTCACTGTTAAACGAAATGCAAGACAAGGGAATAAAAGAAACTACAATTCCAAGATTGATAAATGACGGGACACCAACTNTTGCTGGAATNATCACATTAGTTGCAGTCATTCTNCTTTCTTTNGTGGCACTAAAATTAGCATCTACTACTTCTTCAGACCTCCCTACNGAAGCGACCCTTGAATTGTCTTGGACAGACACCAGCGGAGAAATTCAAACAGGAACAGTTATTGTAGAATTATATCCTGACGAGGCGCCAATTCATGTAGAAAATTTCGGCTTACTTGCTGAAGATGGAAAGTATGATGGCACAGTTTTCCACAGAATTATTTCTAATTTCATGATGCAAGGCGGAGATTTCACTAACGGTGATGGAACAGGCGGCCATGCTGCCAAATTCTATGGCTATTGCGATGGTCTAGAATCAGATAATTCTGCAGATTGTGCACCATCTTTCTATACAATCCCAGACGAAGCAGAAAATGGACTTGTTCATGACCCATATGTATTATCAATGGCTAAGAAAGAACCAGCAAATACCGGTGGTTCACAATTTTTCATAGTAGACCCTGATGCTGTAGGAAATGATGGAACGCCAGGAACGCCACATTTAGATGGGAAACATACGGTATTTGGCAAGGTTATCGATGGTTTTGAGCATATCGATGCAATTACCGCTATTTGTGATTCTCAAGGTTACTGTACTGGTGATAAAACTCCTCAAGATGTAGTACTAGNNAGTGTAACTACAAACTCTGGAGANCCATGGTGGAAATTCTGGTAATATCATTATTTTCTTCAAGGGTTTTATTCATAGACATGCGCCAACTCGGGTAAATCATGGCGACATTAGACCCGTTCAATTCGAAGAGAGAATTGTCTGTCGGGGGGCATTATTTTGCTCTGGATGGACTTGATGAAAATGGGATTGATACCAGTACTCTGCCTTACTCAATTCGTATTTTACTCGAAGGTGCGTTGAGAGGAAATGACGGCTTTCTAGTTAGCGAGTCAGACATCCGCAACATTGCAAATTGGAAACCCAATGGTGAAAGAGGAGAGATTCCATTTAGACCATCAAGAGTAATTCTTCAAGACTTCACTGGAGTTCCTGCAGTTGTGGATTTGGCGGCTTTGAGAGATGCAATGGTAGAGATGGGTGGAGATCCAGAAAAAGTCAACCCCCAAGTTCCGGTTGATTTAGTGATTGACCATTCGGTACAGGTTGATGTTTCAGGTTCTCATAGTGACGCACTAGAAATGAATTTAGACATTGAATATCATCGAAATATGGAGAGATATACGTTCTTGAAATGGGGTCAAAAGTCTCTACAAGATTTCCAAGCAGTACCTCCATCTAGAGGAATTGTTCATCAAGTTAATCTAGAATTTTTAGCCAGCGTTTCTAGGCAAGAAAAGGGAGTTTGGTTAGCAGATACACTTGTTGGTACCGATTCTCACACAACCATGGTAAATGGTTTGGGGGTTCTTGGCTGGGGTGTTGGCGGAATTGAGGCCGAGGCAGTAATGTTGGGCCAACCAATTTACATGCTTTCCCCAGATGTCGTAGGAGTTAGGTTGACCGGAAAACTGAATCCTGGAGTGACTGCTACAGACATGACTCTAAGAATAGTAGAGATGCTTAGAGAATTTGGCGTAGTAGGAAAATTTGTCGAATTTTTTGGTGAAGGAATGGCTGCATTATCTCTTGCAGACCGAGCAACTATTGCCAACATGGCGCCTGAATACGGCGCTACTTGTGGGTTCTTCCCGATTGATGAAAGAACGTTAGAGTATCTTAGATTAACAGGTAGAGAAGAATCTCACATTGAAGGGGTTGAAGCATATTGTAAGGCTCAAGGGTTATGGTATTCAGCATCATCTAATGACAAGTCTTACACCGATTTATTGGAATTGGACTTGTCTTCTGTAATGCCCGCTCTTGCAGGTCCAAAACGTCCTCAAGACAGAGTTGATTTGGCTAATATGAAGTCACATTTTATCGAATCTCTTACTGCGCCTTTGGGGCATCAAGGACATGGTTTGGAAACTAAAGATCTTTCAAATAGCGCAATTGTAGAAAGTGATGGAAATAAGTATGACTTGAATCATGGAGATGTTGTAATTGCTGCAATAACTTCATGCACCAATACTTCAAATCCTGGCGTTATGCTTGCAGCTGGTTTGTTGGCAAGAAATGCTAGAAAAAGAGGTCTGTCGGTTAAGCCATGGGTCAAGACCTCCCTTGCCCCAGGTAGTAGGGTTGTTACGGAGTATTACCAAGCAACTGGTTTACAAGAAGACCTAAACGCTATGGGGTTCAATGTTGTTGGATATGGATGTACTACATGCATTGGGAACTCAGGACCTCTTCCAGAAGAAATAGATAATGCCATAGATGAAGCAGGATTAATTGTAGGCTCAGTTATTTCAGGCAATAGAAATTTCGAAGGTAGGGTGCACAGCAAGGTTAAGGCATCGTATTTAGCGAGTCCACCGTTAGTAGTTGCTTATGCAATAGCAGGCAATCTAGAGATTGATTTAGAAAACGAACCATTGGGCTATTCACAAGATGGCACGCCGGTTATGATGAGTGAAATATGGCCTTCAGATTCAGAGATTAGTGAAGCGCTCAAGGCCATTACGCCAGAGATGTTTAGGCAGAGATATTCTGATGCAATGAATGAACCAAGATGGGACTCGATACCCTCAGAAGCCAGCCCACTATATCCATGGCAGGAAGATTCGACTTACATCCGCCTTCCAACATTTTTCTCCGGACTTTCAGCAAATCCAGATCCCATATCTAGTATTGATGATGCTAAAGTTTTACTCAAATTGGGTGATTCGATTACAACTGACCACATATCACCTGCGGGTTCATTCCCGAAGGATGGTCCGGCAGGTAAATGGCTAATTGAAAGAGGTGTTGAGAAAGGAGATTTCAATTCATTTGGAAGCCGTAGAGGTAATCATGAAATAATGATGAGAGGAACATTCGCTAATGTTAGAATCAGAAACCAAATGGCTCCTGGTACAGAAGGCGGTTTTGCGTTACATCTAGAAACTGGAGAGGTTACTTCAGTATACGAAGCAGCACAATCTTACGATGGCGCTAAAGTGGTACTTGCAGGTTCTCAATATGGAACTGGGTCTTCTAGAGACTGGGCGGCTAAAGGGACCTATCTGTTAGGCGTCAAGGCTGTTATAGCAACATCTTTTGAGAGAATCCATCGTTCAAATTTAGTAGGCATGGGAGTGCTTCCAATGACTTTCAAAGAAGGAGAGTCTCATGAATCATTGGGCCTTGACGGTACAGAACTATATTCAATACCGATTAGTGATGAGGTAAAACCATTAGAAATGCTTACCGTGAGTGCTAAAAAGTTGGATGGGACAGAAATTCAATTCCAAGCACAAGTTAGGTTAGATACTCCTGTAGAGGTTGAATATTATCGAAATGGTGGAATTTTACATACTGTACTTAGGCAACTGGCAAGTAACTAATCGTCACATTGAAGGTGGCGAGTAATTCCCGCTTTTTATGGCGGGACTTTCAGGCTATGTCCAATATCGGTTTAGGTCTGATGAGCATGACACAAACATTCTCCTCAAAGGAGAGGCTGAGTGGGTTAGTCAGAAAGTCGAAGAATTAGGATTAACTGGTTTAGGATGGACTATGTCAATTGGGCAAGAAAACAAAAAACAGAAAACGTCGAAAAATTCTTCAGAAGATGGTAAAAAATCAATTACAGTCGAAGACGAACCATTAGGAGAAAAGCCATTGGATATGGGGCCTACTCCCGACCCTAGCAGAATTCCTGTAGTAAGAAGGCCAATTGGAGAACTTGATCTTTCTAAAGAGTTGAAAATGCTTGGTCTAGAAACTCCAGTTCGCCCAGATGTTATCGAATTAATGGAAATTTTTTCTGAAATGGATGACCCAAGGCCAGTTCAAGGGGCCATGAGCGTTGATCCTATGGCAGAGGCTTGGCTTAGAGAATTATTGCATGTAGTAGTTAGAGAGTACGGTATAACAGCACTTCGAACTCAAGATATTGAAGAAATCGCTAGTAAGAAATTAGGCAATAGAGAAGGTACCGCATTGGAGGTTTGGCTAGAGTCATTATTTTCTGCTGGAAAATTGGTCAAAGTACACGGCTCAGATGCTATAGCCTGGGGCCCTTCACCAAGATGGTTGGCCGGTAAAATTTAATGTGATTCACAATTATTTGTATCATTATTAGTTTGAATAAAATCGAATAACTGAGGCTTTACACCTATATTTTGGCTTAAACCAAATAGCAAAGGAATTAAAGTGCAAGTATTCTTGGGTCAAAGAGTGATGATGATGTTTACCCAAAGCAATCTCTTCAAAGCCCGCGCCCGTAGCATACTTCTTTGTATGTTGATGATTTTATCTACCACTGCAGCAATTGCTTCTACGGCAAGTGCTTCACAAGCTAGGTCATATACTACAAATCGTGACCCTCACGATGTAGCAATTGGAGATTTCAATTGCGACGGTAGTAATGATATTGCTGTTGCAACTGATGGTACTCACACCATTACAATCCTATGGAATGACGGTAATGGTGATTTCAGTGAAAGACAAGATATCTGGGTTTCTGAAAATCTCAGTAGAAACGCTGATTGGGATGAGTTTTCAAATGTACAATTCATTGAAGTTGGAGAATTCACCGGCGATTCTGCTATAGATATCGTAATTTTCCAGAGAAATAACCCGTTTAGAACTGATGATAATGGTGCACCTGATGGGCAGCCAGGAAACGTCACAATCATCGAAAATGGCGGATGCAATGAGAAAACATGGGATATCGGTGCTCGTTTCACTCACTTTTGGGCTTGGGACCTTGAAGTTAGCGACTTGAACAAAGATGGAAATGATGATGTAATGATTCTTGATTTACAGGCAGATATTACAACTCAGAGAGTCGTAACATATCTTGGTCCTGTATCTTCCGGCACTCAAGCAAAGGTTACTAATTTGGGGCCCGCTCAACAGAATACATACAGAGCATTTACTTCAGGAGATTGGGGTGAATCACAAGTCGGTGGAGGAATCGGCGGCGGTGGACAATGTTTTGACAATGACATGTGGCTCTTGAGGAGCGAAGGACTTGATTATTCAACAGGACAAGTCACCAACCCAGGGCATGATGATAACGTTTCTATTGTCGAATTCAACTGTCAAACAGATTCTTTCCCTCTAACATACACATTCAGCACTACTCCTGGACCAGGAGAGCATGTAATCAACATGCAATCAGTATCTTCACAAGTAATCAGTGTTGCAGATATGGATGGGGACGAAGTAGTTGATGTCCTTGCAATAAATGATGAGAATATTGAGAATGTAAGTTATGTTACTTCTTCTGCTGTAGGCTCGTGGAGTAACCCTCAGTTAGCATATTTTGGACCTTACATTTCTTGGTCACTGACTGTTACTGATTTGAACGGTGACAATGAACCCGATTTCATTAATCCGACAATTGCATACCAACAAAACTCAACGGACTCTGCAGGTGGAACAAGTTCTGGATTCTTTTTGAATTTCCCGTCTACAATCCAAGTTACACTTTCCGATGGTAATGGAGGCCACCTAAACCCACTATCCTATGCAGCCGGTAGAAGACCTCACGTCGCTGAAATCGGACAGATGGCAGGCGCACCAAATTCAGCGCCGGACATAGTTGTGGGTCACAAGAACTGGGGCTTTGGCGGATGGAGAGATAACCTAGGTTGGGACGGTCAATATGATACTATTTCTGTAATAGAAATGGATAACAAAGATCTTTCTGTTTCGGGCATAGAAATCGACCCAGTGGACAGATATTTCGGAATTGTTGGTGAAGGAAATAGAAACATAAATGTCACAGTGACAAATACTGGAATGGATGTCCTCAGTGGTCAAAGCGCTCAATTAGATGTTGAACTGAAAATTGTTGATGATTTGAACTCTACAAATCAAACTGTATATGCCATGGATTGGGATAACCCAGAGAATAAAGCAGGATGTGCAGGATGTACTTGGGATTACATCGATTATGTCGATGGAACACATCACTGGTTTGAAGAAACCAACCATTCATCTGGAACCGGAGTAGATCCTGATGAATCTGAATCAGAGTATTCGCCTAGTTACCTAAATCCAACTGATTTTATGTGGTCTGGTGAAACTAAAACAAATGCCAGCGGTGGCAAGTGGACCGGTTACGGTAAGAACTGGGATGAAGCAATGATTCTACAAGACGTTGACCTAACAGGCTCAGACCGCGCATTCATGAGCGTTGAACTTTATCAGGACTTAGGTTGGGGAGGATTAGGTTCTGCTTCAACTACTGGTGGATTCATTCTAACAAATGTTTGGGATGATCTCGCAATGATTGAAGTTGGTAGCGAAGAGACTGGTTGGGATGTAATCAGTTGTCCTACTTCTGCAGCAGTTAGTGGTGCGTGTTTTTCAGGAAGTTCTATGTGGGGTGGATTTGATACTGATCGATATATCAAAGGAGCCATAGGTGGATATCCAGAAGGCTTATCGAGTAATGTTTATTCATTCAACACTTACTATGGGTGGAATAATTTCACCGATGAAGGGTTTGGAACATTTGATTTGAGCCCGTGGGCTGGTGAAACTATCGATCTAAGGTTCAGATTTAGAACTGGTTTTGAAGGTTCAATTGCTGATGATAATCAAAGTAGATGGACTGGTTACGATGGTTTTGCGGTTGATAATTTGACAATCACAAAACAAAATACAGCTTTCTTCCCGAATGCTCAATCTCAACAAACCCAAATCAACCTTCAAAATCTCGGGCCTGGTGAAGAATATACAACCTCTATTCAAGCTAATTTCTTGAATGATACCACATATCGTATTTCCGCAACGTTATCGAATAATGGTTGGGATGAACAGATAATTAACGATGAAATAGTTGGTTATGTTACGCCATTCAACATTTACGACCCGGTAATCGAGAAAATTGAAGATTTCCTACCTGGAGGATTGTATGCTCAAGGAACATTCCCAATTTCTGCGACAACTAACAATTACGGGAATACAGCTGTAGATTTTGACATCACTGCGACCGTATTTACGGCCGATCCTTCTGATGTTAATTGTGGTACACCTTCTTCGGTTTGTGAGATAACATTTGATAATTCCACTGATGGTACAAGGTATACTGAGAGTAACAACCCTAAGGGTGTAAGATACAACGATTCAATCCTATGTCCTGGAGACCCAACTTTCAACAAAGAGGCATACTGGTTCGGACACCCTTGTACAGCTAACACAGCAGTAGACGGTTATGGAGATGCATGGGAAAATGAAACCCTTACTGTGACCAATATTGATTTGGAAAACCTTTCAGGAGATTTCGTATCATTGAACTTTGAATATTATGCTGATACATTCTTTGATATTGATTCTCAAGGAGGAATAGACCCTAGTGATTATCTCGCACTATATGTTGACTATACCAACAACGGAAGGACTAATGAGGCTATTGTCTATGGACAATGGAGTGATTATAATGAGGATGGAACATGTCAAGAAGACCGTAATGGTGATGGAATAGTCAATGCCTCAGAACCTATTGACTTTGGTGAAATTGATTTCATTGGAGACCCAAGGAACACAGATGGTTTAACCAACGGTAATTGGAATGTTTTCTTTAATTCTGATGGATTGACTAAGACAGTTAATATTGACTTGACTCACCTTTATGTTTACAATATTTCTTCCAGTGATTCCTCTGATTGGGGAGTAGAATGTCTATCTCTATCTGGAAATAAAGTTGATTTGAAGTTCGAATTCTTCTCCGATGACGACGGAAGAAATGGAATTAATGATGGTTTCAAGGGTGTAGGAATAACAAATATTTCGATGAAAGAATTTACCTTTGTCGAAGACAATAGTTACACAATCACCAGAACAGGAGTCGATGCAGGTCAATCATCAACTGACCTTATTGCAGATCATGAATTCTTCTCAGGAGTATATATGATTGAAGTAGAAACTGTATTTGACAACACAACAACTGGAGTGCCATGGTATGGAGACACTGAACTAAATGATGCAAACAATATTAAGAGAGTTATTTTCAATGTTAAATCAGTTGATATTACCTTAGGGAAACCTCAAGGCGTTCTTGAATGTTTGACAGATCCAACATTAAACTGTGTACTTCCAATAGATCAATCATTAACACATTCATGGGATGTTAGGGCAACTAATGGTGTATTAGAAGGAGATTATGTCTTTTATATGGATATATTCGATGAAACTACCAACTCCTTGGCCCATACTGTCTCTGCAGGTCCTGCAAGCGAATTAATTGCTGGCCAAGTGATAGACCTATCCTTTACTCCATGGTCAGGTTATCAAGACGGTCACAGATACAACATCAGTTACCGCGCTGAATTAGATGATGGAACGCCTTCGGGTACTCCAAGATATTTCCATGCTACTTTTGCCGAAAATATCGACGTTGCAATACTTTCAGATAAAACAACTGGAACCTCAACTATTGTAGATGACCTGACTATTCTTGGTAAATCATATACACAATTTACCATCAATGACTGGGATGAGTATTTCAAGACTAACTGGTTTACTCACTATGAAAAGATAATTCTTCCTTGGCAAGATTTCAACACAGCAAGTGATGCTGGAGGAAAATATTACCTCCGGTTATCCGAAGACGAGGCTGGCACTGTTGATAGAACCCAAATTCTAGAATCTTACATGCTCAGTGGAGGAACTATACAAGCCCACTTTGCTCCTCACGGTACACAAACCTATGGTGATGGTATTACAAACAGGCTTCCTCTACAAGTCGAAATTGATGATAGAAAATCACCAAACGAAGTAAAGTATAGCAATATGGATATTTATGATAAGTATCATCCAGTTATGGATGACATCGATGATACCAATAATTATGCTATTTTCCAAGGTTTTGATTCTAACAAAGTTGTTGCTAGATCAGTACTAGATGCAGGTTCAGCCGATGAACAAGCAGACTGGGCATCAATATGCACAGGTAATTTAGGTCAAGCAGAATTCCAACCAATTATTAGAACAAAAGACAATCCTGGTGATGTTTTATTGGGCATATGTAGTTATGGTCAAGGTGGAATGATAATTTCGACTATAGATATTGAAGCAAACTCCGAAGATGCTTCAAGTACTACTTTCCCATTACTCAAGAATATATTATTACATGATGTCAACGATTATCCAAATCCATTTGGTAAGCAACGAGAAGGGACAGATATTCTGATCAATGGAGTAAAACCTTCGGATGGATTTAATTCGGGATATCTTGATTATTACGTTAAGAGTAATGCAGAATTGACATTTGGTTACCAATCTGATGCAGTAGTACCTCTTACCGCTGATTGGGTTATTGAAGGGCCAACATCATGGGATGGTTCAACACTTGCCATGGGGCAAGAAGCACACTATGTACCAGATCCAGGAACTTTACCATTTGATACAGAGGTTTCACCAGTAATGACTTTCTGTAAGTCTATAGGAACTCAAGGAGCATGTAAGCAAGATGAACAGTGGACAGTTACTCTTTGGTTGCATGACGATGAAGGACATTCAAGAAAGCTTTCTGTAGTCATTGAAACAGATGACGCTAATGCAGATGAATTCGATCCAACTCCTAATGCGATTGTAGAGATACGGCCAGAGTATGCTGATAATATCGAACTAATTGGTAGTTCAGGTGCTAACAATGAATGGGATAAATACAGAATAATACTCGACGAGGACGGGCAGATTCCGATATATTTCAATGCTTCAAGCTCTTATGATGAAGATGCTCCTGAAGGAAGTAGCGGAATTAAATCTTATCAATGGGATGTATATTACGACAAGGCTCAAGATGCCCCATTATCCGCTCTTTATGATACCAATACCTACACACAATCTTCCGCAAGTCAGGGAGTCTGGATGTACACTTTTGGTGGATTTGGCGTTGATGATGAAGGCGTATCCTATGCTGGAAGAAATATCACTGTTGATGAAACAACCGAAGCAATCACTCAACCAATAAAGGTCAAATTGACAGTCTTTGATGAAGCAGGAAACTGGGATGATGATATGGAAATTTACTTCGAAGTTTTAAACGCTGGATTTGGTGACGTTCCTCCAGTAGTAGTGTTCGATGATGCAGACATGTGGGCGGATAAGGATGGATTTAACGAATCTGAATTCACTATATCTGGAACTGTTGCTTCTGGTTCTGACGAAGATTTCTACATGGAAATAGCATTTGATGAAAGTTTATTCGATGGTGGCGATAGAATAAGTAATCTGGAAACACAAAAGCTAGCAGTTGTAAGAGAATTAAGTGCCGGCGATGATTTTTCATTGACACTAAATGTTTCAGACCTGTACTCTAACGTATCAAAGCGAGTTACTGTTCACATATTCATATACGAATGGGACACAGTTGGTGATAAGAGATGGACGGATCATAACTACGATGGTATTGCAAAATCTATCAATTTAGATTTACTCAAGTGTAGAGGAGAAAAAGTTCCCAACAATGTTGAACTTGCTGACCCTACTGGCCGATGGGTATTATTCAATGGAGTTTGTAACTGGGAAGGCGAATGGAGTTTTGAAAATGGACAATGGATTGCTCCATCATCTGACGACTCTAGCGATTCCGCTGAATCCGGCGGTGGCCTACTGTTGATTGGTGGCGGCGCTATCATCCTAGTAGTTATTCTTGGTCTTACGATGTTACTTCTAAGAAAGAACGGAGATGGAGGAATGGATGGAATGGTTAAGGATTTCAGTGTTGGTGGATATCAACAAGACCCAGTTGAGCAATATGTACAACAATTGATTGCTCAAGGTTATCCTGAAGATACCGCGAGAGCCTATGCTGCTCAGTATGCAAGTCAAGCCGGTGGCGCACAACAAACGACTGCAGCAACTCAGTCTGCAACTGCGACTAACCCTGCAATGGATGCGGCATATCAGCAATACTACCAGCAGTTCATATCTCAAGGATACGATCAACAAACTGCTGCTGCCTATGCTCAACAATATGCTGCAGCCTATGTACAACAGCAACAATGATTACAGTTTAACTGTTAAATCATTATTGTAAGTTTGTTGCATCAATGGGTTCAAAAGTAACCAGCAGTCCCCCCAAGTATGGACAGTACTGACACCTACACAGTCGCAGATATTAGCCTTGCAGAATCTGGCTCTCTTAGAGTAGATTGGGCTAGAGCAAGAATGCCAGTTTTAGCAGCTCTCAAGGAAGAGGCATTGAAGACGAAACCGCTTGCTGGAATGCGCGTAGCAGGTTGTTTGCACGTCACCAAAGAAACCGCAGTTTTAATCGAAACTATCGCAGCTGCAGGTGCTGAAATTTCTTGGTCCGGATGTAATCCGCTTTCAACCCAAGATGATGTTGCAGCATGGCTTGCTTCAGAAGGATATTCCGTTCATGCCTGGCATGGTCAATCAACAGAAGATTTCTACTGGTGTATCGATAAAACACTTGAATTCAAACCTACATTGACTCTGGATGATGGGGCTGATTTAATTGTAAGAGTACATGGTGAAAAATCAGAATACGCTGAAGGAGTAATTGGTGGAACTGAAGAAACAACTACAGGTGTTCACAGACTTAGAGCAATGGGTAAGGCTGGAGATCTAAAATATCCAGTAATTGCAGTTAATGATGCGATTACAAAATGGGATTTTGATAATGTATATGGTACAGGCCAATCAACTTTGGATGGCATTATTAGAGCAACATCAGTTCTAGTCGCTGGTAAAACATTCGTTGTAGCAGGATATGGACACTGTGGAAAAGGGGTCGCAATGCGAGCTAAAGGAATGGGTGCTAATGTTATCATTACAGAAGTCGACCCATTACCAGCACTTAGAGCAGTAATGGACGGATTTAGGGTCATGAAGATGGACGAGGCCGCCGCTCTAGGAGATATATTCTGTACTGCTACTGGTATGAAAGATATCATCGTTGGAAGACATTTTGATTCCATGAAAGACGGTGCGATTATATCCAATACTGGTCATTATGATTGTGAGATAAATATTGAAGATTTACAAGAACTTTCATCTAGCGTTAGGACAATTAGAGATAATAATGACGAATATACACTTTCAGATGGAAGAAAAATCTTCCTCTTAGCAGATGGCAGATTAGTAAACTTAGCAGCTGCTGAAGGGCATCCTTCAGAAGTTATGGACATGTCTTTTGCAAACCAATATCTTGCACTTTGCAGATTAGCCAAGGAAGGAAATAGCCTAGATTCAATTGTTTATGACATCTCCTTTGAGCAAGACCAAGGACTTGCTAAGACTAAGTTAGAAACTTTAGGATTCGAGATAGATGTTCTAACAGCCGATCAAATTGCGTATCTTAGTGATTATACAATCGGAACATGATTAATCATCTTCTGTGTCTGGCACAGCATTAGCAACATCCCCAACAATAACAGAATCTTTTATTGTTATATTTTGGATTACTGTCTTTGTTGAATCTTTAACACTGACTTCTTCATCATTGTCCGTTTCCCAGAATACCTCCGCTGAATCTTCACTATCTCCTGATTCATCGTCATCTTCATCCTCGTCAATATAGCCCAATTCATCATAGTGGGAATCAAAGTCTGGTAGGGTAATTTTCCAATTCTTTGGAAT
>PBXE01000021.1 GCA_002727485.1 Methanobacteriota archaeon
GGCTGAACCGGTGTTTGAGCAACTTGCTGATAGACAGGTTGTTGCATTGTTGTTGTAGTTTGCATCATTTGGCCACCTTGGACGACTTGTCCACCCATTGGCATTGCTCCACCTTGAATAATCACTTTTTGCTCGTTGTTGACCAGCAGGCCAAGAATTAATCCAAAGATTGTGACTACTCCACCACAACATAGCATCGTGCCACCGGCAGCACCTTGGAAAAATCCACCAATTGCTTCTCCTAATTCTTCACCAACAACTTCCCAGAGAGGGACTAAGTAAATCTCATGAGTAGCATTTATTTCATGTTCTCCATTTGATACTAACCAAGTACTACCCATATCATACCATCCTGATGGATCGTCTTCATATCCCTGCGGTTTACTACCGTCATCAGTACATTCATCTGACTCATACCACTCTTCATTACCAGAAGTAGTATTGGTAATAGTCAATTCGAATGAGTCGCATCTTACCGTGTCTCTAACCATAACGAGATAATCTCCATCATCTTCGAAATTAAATGTTCCACTTTGGCCATTCCATACGCTCTTTTCCACAACATTCCATTCACCAGAATCGTCGATATTACTACCACCGACTGCCATCATAATTCCGCCACCNACTGCGATTAGAAGNCCTATAGCCATGAANACTTTACCAACTGTGTGCATANNTTGCCGTCGCTAGTATAACATATAATCCTGNCTAAATGACTGATTATGCAGGAATAGCCTGTTGTTCCCACCATGCAGGAACATCAAACCAAGCCTCATGGGAATCTGGTCNGTCGATAATTGGCANGCCGATTACCCCGCCATTCAAACTAAGGCCACCAAGTGGATTTGTTGCACAAGGGCTGGGGAGATAATCCTCTCCAGTTTCAGTCAATTCTATTCTAAGAGAATGTCCTGCAGGAATGACAATATCTAATGGATTAAATTCCATTAGCATGGTATACTGGCTAAATGGAGCGGTTGGTTTAGCATCATATCCACCATCACGATATCTGATATCCATTGTGGCATGACCAAGTCTGAGATTGGTTGTATCATCATACATTGTAGCAAAAATCTGCCCTCCTTGACAGGCTTGGGTTGAAACGTCTAAGTGTAGTGTAGGTAAGCCAGAAACATGAGTTTCATTTTCAAAGACGCCACTAGTAATTGTTACTGAAGAACCCAAACCATTGACAGTTCCACTCGCACCATCCCATTCGCTTGAAATATCTTGAAGTAGCCAAGTCATATCTTCAGGGGGCCAAGTTTCTTCAACATGCCATCTGCCATCATTGGTTTGAATTTGTACCATTGGTTCAGGCTCGTCACCGATGCCTTTGAGGTAGTAGTTGAACCATTGATATAATTCTACAGCCCAATCCATACGTGTCATATTTGGATAGGCTTCTTTTCCATAGCCAGATTCTAGTTCACTATGTCTGTCAGGCTGGTCGGGGTAGTTGTGAGCCCATTGACCGGCAATTGCTCGAGCATTAATTCCAGCATCGATCATCATTTGATAAGTCGGGAAGGCGTGATAAGGGTCAACATTCCAATCTTGCAGCCCCCATACAAGGTATACGCTTCCTCGATAATTTTCTAGAACATCAGGTAAATGTCTTCTTTCATCCCAGTAGTCATTCCATTCTGCACCACCAAATTCTGCCCCCGCCCATGTTGAAAAAGGATTTAGCGGTCCGATTATATCGTCAGTACACATTCTCATATCATCTGTGCCTAGGTCTGCAGTTGCACCTTCATATAGTGCATCATACAACATTGCTCTAGTTTCAGAAGAACCATTGCGATAGAACATTTCTTGGACACCTATTGAGCCAGAAATAGGGACTATCGTTTTGAGATATTCCGAGGGTTGTTGAGCAGCTTCCCAATTAGTTGTTCCAGCATATGATTTACCCATTAGTCCAACATTGCCATTCGACCATTCTTGTTCGCCCAACCACTCTACTACCGCTTGAATTCCTGTTTGTTCTCCAAGTCCCTTGACATCTTGACAGTGCGTTGATTGTCCAGTGCCGAAAGTTGAAGCTTGGGCTAAGGCATATCCATGCGGTACAAATGTATCATATACCCACTTTCCAACTCCACCATCAGGAACTGTATTCGGGTTAGAATCTTCTCCAACTATGCCTTCTCCACCGAAGTCATAGTATGGGTGAATTGTCATGATTACAGGAATTTTTGTCCCTGGTTCAACATCTGGCAACCAAAGAGCGACATGCATCACAGCAGGTTCAGGAAAACCGGCATCTTGTTCACTTGCTGGNAGGTCAACTTCAATGAAATGTTCAGTATAGTCTGTAACATTATAGGTGCCATTTATCGGAAGTTTTGCTCTAAGTTCATCCATGGGTAAATCCATAGTATGACGTAGATGAAGAGGAGTTTCCCACCATTCATATTCTTCAAGTTCTTCATTNAAACTGCCAACGATTGCTTCTCCAAAGCTAACTGCTAACAATAAAAAGACAACTGAAACAGCAATAGTCGACAATGCTGAAAAATTTAATTCCCTTCTAGACGAATTTGTGGGTATAATTTCGGCATCTAGAATTTCGCCTTCTAGGAACGATTCTCCGTCTGCCATGAACAGACCAATCATTTCTCTATCATGAGCATGACGCTTTCTTGCACATAATTCATTGATGTGAAACTACTCAGCGCGTCATGCGAGGACGATTTCTAACTGTTGTTGTCCTTATTTTTCTACTTCCAATGCTACTTCCATCAACTATTGCACAACAAGAGCAACCAGAATGGAGATCGATAGGAATAGACCCAGAAACTTGGACCGATGGTCCAGTCGAAGAAGAAACTCCAATGAAAGAGAGTTTTGAAGGAAATGCGATTTTGCTAATTGAAGTAACCTATTACAGATCATTAACATCCGATGAATATCAAGGTAGTATTGTCATTGAATTATTTGAACAGTGGGCCCCAATAACCACTAGCAATATTATCGAACATGTGGAAATTGGTTTGTATGATGGGATTTTCTTTCACAGAGTAGTTGACGATTTCGTAATCCAGTCTGGAGACCCTGAATGTAAGACAGAAGGTGTTTATCCGATTACTTCTCCACAGTGCAGCAGTGGTGGCACTGGCGAAACCATACCTCTTGAGCACGATGAGAACCTGTCACATGTCGACGGTGCTATGGGTATGGCTAGAGGTGCGGAGGAAGATTCTGGAGATTCTCAATGGTATATCACAGATAATGAACAACATGGTTTGGACCCCGAAAATAGAGACGATGGAGGTTATGCTGTTTTTGGCATCGTTAGAGATGGTATGACATTTGTTCGAGAAATTGCCAGTACTCCAACTGCGACAAATCCACTGAGTGACCAAGGAGTTCAAAATCCAGGGCCTGACTTGCTAGGGCGTCCGATAAGAGAAGTTCGCATTGATTCTATGAGAATGATTGGTGTTTCTGACCCTTATGGGAATATTAATTCAGGTGAATATGAATCTCAATCTTACAATACAATAAGTGACTTTGATACTAAAATATTNATTTCAATCACTTTCATAGTTGCGGTCTTAATCTTCGGAACATTGGTTTATATCACTCAAATAGATCCTCCTAAAACACTTGAAGATGAATCAGAATTAGTTTTAGATGCTGTATTGTTTGATGAAGGAGATGACCCTTTTGATAAGCAAACCGATGTTGTAATTTTTGAAGACGACTCGGTTTGATTATAAATTATAACAAGTGCTTTCAAGTTAGAGAGTTTAGCCAAACTATGCGAAAGGTAGCAGTGACACTTGTTTTGTTACTTTTGCTGAATATATCAATACCTACAGTTGATGCACAACGTAATTCCCCAAATGTGGAAATAAGTACTCAAAAATATGACTGGCTTTCTAACGAGACAGTTTCTATAAGCGTTAAATTATCTAATGCTCCTTTTGGTGTAGATTTATTTGCTAATTGGGAAGTTAGAGATTACAGTAATGCAGTGGTATCAAATGGTACCCATGTGTTTCAAGCAACTGGAACACTAACACAATTTAATATTAATTTAAAGCATTTTTTTAGTGGAGAAAATTTCTACTTTTTCTCNGTTGAAATTTTAGATTCATCAAGTAATACAGTTGGTGACGGCGATTATTCGTTTATGGTTTTTCAAAATTCTNTAATGCCTCAGAAAAATAATCTACTTGTTTTTGGTGATTCTTTGAGCGATATGGGTAACGCCAAGAACTCGATTTTGAATGTTCCAGACGTGCCACCATACTGGCAAGGCAGATTTTCAAATGGTCAGGTTTGGATAGAATATGTTTCTCAATCATATGGTTTGGCCACGACAATTGGTTCAGGCACCGAACCTGGAGATAATCGGGCTTTTGGTGGTTCTCAAACTGGAGCAGGATTTTCATATTTACTACTTCCAAATGTTGGGACACAGATTTCTAACTATCTAACTAATGTTCAGTCTTCAATACCTGCGAATAATGTNGTTAGTTTATGGGCTGGAGGAAATGATTTCCTTTATGGAACTGCTAATTCTAATACTATAGTAGCAAATATGGAGTCTCACATTAGACAATTAGCAGGTGCGGGAGCAACCGAATTTATCATGCCTAATTTGCCTCCTCTTGAAAAAACCCCTGAAATACTTAGTAGAAGCCAAAATCAACAAAATACAATCGCCGCTGAAGTGGTCTCTTATAACCAAAAATTATTGTCTCTAATCAATAACATCTCAATCGAATTAAATCTCATAATTCACTTCATTGATGCTTGGTCTTTATTCAATGATATTGTAGATAATAGTCTTGCATTAGGTATTACAAATACACAAGAATCTGCATGCTCAGACTCTGGAACATTACTCCCTCTTCCAATATGTGATAGTTCCTCAACATTAGTNTCAANTCCCGANGAGTATCTTTTCTTTGACAAAGCTCATCCAACTAGAGTCATGCATAAATTCATTTCATATTTTGCTATTCAATCTATTGGATATGCAGAAACAGATGGTGATGGAGTAATCGATAATTACGATTTATGTCCTTGGACCGAAGAGGGCAAAGCAGTAGATTTAGCGGGTTGCTCATGGGAACAATTAGATGATGATGAAGACGGTGTAGTTAATGGAAATGATCTGTGCCCATCAACTTCAATAAATTCAATTGTTGATGATAATGGATGTTCGGCTGAACAGAGAGATAGTGATGGGGACGGGTTGAATGACGCGATTGATCCATGCCCATTTAGTGAATTATTGAATGACCATGACTCAGATGGATGTACAGATGATATTGACCTTGATGATGATAATGATTCTGTACTTGATGTTGATGATAATTGTCCTAGAGGCATGATTGGCAACCATACTTTTGACTATGACTCAGATGGATGTAGAGACTCTGAAGACACTGATATGGATGGAGATCAATTGCCAAATTTGGATGAAAATGATATCGGTAGCGACCCTCTTGATGAAGATACTGATGATGATGGATTTATTGATGGAATAGATAAATTTCCATTAGATCCACTCGAATGGTATGATAGTGATGGCGATGGTTGTGGTGATAATTCGGATGACTTCCCATTAGATCCCAGCGAATGTCTTGATTCAGATAATGATGGATATGGGGATAATTCAGATGCATTTCCAAATGATTTTACTGAATGGTTAGATACCGACGGAGATGGATTTGGAGATAATCGAGATTTTTGTCCACAGGTACTAGGATATTCATATTCTCCTTTAGGCTGTCCAGATCGTGATGGAGATGGATATTCTGATGAAACCGACCTATTTCCTAGCAACCCTGATGATTGGGCTGATTATGATGGCGA
>PBXE01000044.1 GCA_002727485.1 Methanobacteriota archaeon
TTTTATACTGATTTTGCAAATGTTCTAAATGCCAACGATAAGTCTTCACGATTAGCAAATTTGGTAACCACTAATATCGGCTCAACCATTGTGCCACAATACAATTATTCAACCCTTCAAGTGACTGGCGCTTCAGCAACATCCAACTACGGAGGAAATCCGGTTTCTGCCAAAAGATCGGTTTATTTTTTTAATACCGATGCAGGTACGGTTCCCACTTACAATGGAAGTTTTTGGCCTTATGTAAAGTCTTCGACAAGCTCAACAATAACTCAAGAAGAGGGCATTTCTGCTCTGCTAGCGATTCAAACTAGCAACTATGTCACTATTAATTCTTTAACAACTTCTCCGAGACCAGTTTATCAATACGTTAGCGATTCGGATGCAACAGCGTCAGGGAGCTCAATTTCAGGATGGGCAGCCATAAATTTCGATGGCAACCCAGTTATTTCTCGAACGGCTTATAACATGCCCCCAGCTTTCGCCACTCAAGCCTCCATTGCTGTTAATGAAAATCAAACGGCCGTTACCACTTTAAGCGCTATTGATAATGATTTAAACGAATCTTTGTTTTTCACTCTTTCAGGGACTGATGCAAATTATTTTAATTTGAGTAATTCAGGAACACTATCTTTTAAATCAGCTCCCAACTTTGAAGATAAAAATCAGTATGAACTCATACTGTTGGTAAATGATGGCGAAGAAATCGTCAGTCAAGCAACAACCATCAATATTCAAGATACTAATGATCCTCCCTTCATAAACGGTTTAGCAAGCTCAATAGGCTATTTGGAAACTTCCGGAGCAGATGTTTTGACCGTCCCGGCCTTAGACCCAGATGCTGGAGCTAATTTAAGCTATTCTTTGGGAGGTACAGATGCTGCAGCTTTTAGTGTTTCAAATACGGGAGTAATCACATTCAATGCTCCTCCAATTTTTGAAACCAAGGCCACTTACAACATTACCATTTCAGTAAGTGATGGCATTGAGACTGTTAGTCAAGCTTTAACAATAAATATTCAAAATACCAATACACCACCGAGTTTCAACAATTTCAGTAACGCTGTTTCTTTTAATGAAAACTCTTCCGGAACAGTTACTACAATTAGCGCTACTGATAATGATTCAGGTGCAAATTTGATTTTTTCTTTGGGTGGACCTGATGCTTCAGCATTGTCTATTACCAATAGCGGAGAAATAACTTTTAACTCACCTCCAGACTATGAGGTTAAAAATCAGTATGTTATTACTGTAACCGCTAGCGATGGAATTGAGTCATCTAGTCAAACGTTAAACATCAATATCCAAGATATTAATGATTCGCCGACAATAAATGGTCTTGTTAGCCCAATTAGTTTTTTAGAAAATAGTCTCTCCGATGTCGTTACTGTCAATGCCTCAGATCAAGACGCTAGTGCAAATCTAACCTATTCTTTAAGTGGACCTGATGCAACGTCAACTGATCCCTCACAAATTAGCCTTTTAATTTCAGATACTGGAGTCATAACTTTTAGTTCTCCGCCAGATTACGAGGGTAAAAGTACTTACAATCTGACCGTCTCAGTAAGTGATGGAATTTCGACTGTCAGCCAGCCCTTAACCATTAATATCCAAAATATTAATGAGGCTCCGTCACTTGAAGGCTTGGTAATTTCCTCTCCACCTACAACCATATATACCGATCCGCAAGCAACTCTTTATGGAGACATCAGTACAGTTTCATTGAATGAAAACGTTACGGAAAACGCAATTAGCATTATCGTCTCAGATTTAGACAGCGCTGAATCAAGTCTTATTTATACCCTTAGTGGAGCTGATGCTGCAGATATGACAATTTCTAATTCCGGAAATATTTCGTTTAATGTAGCTCCCAACTTTGAAACTAAAAATCAGTATGTAATCAATTTAACTGTATCAGATGGAGTTTTAACAACAAGTCAGCCAATTACAATCAATATTCTCGATTTCAATGAAGGTCCTGTTATCAACGGACTAGCCAGTACTTTCTCTTATGTGGAAAATTCTACAGCAGATGTAGTAACACTTAATGTCACAGATGAAGATGCGGACTCTTTGACATATTATTTAACAGACACAGGTTTTAATCCCGGATTGGGAGATGCAGCTGAACTTTCCATTTCCAATACCGGAGTAATAACTTTCAATAGTCCTCCAGATTTTGAAGTTAAAAATCAATATGTTCTAAGAGCGGCAGTTTCAGATGGTACAAATGATACTTCAAAACAAATTACCATCAACATTCAAGATGCGAATGATCCTCCTAATATAGGTGGCATTACTAGCCCAATTTCTAAATTAGAATCTTTAAATATTTTAGGAGCAGTAGCTACAGTAATCGCTTCAGATGTCGACCCAAATACTGTTTTCTCTTATTCTCTAGGCGGAGCTGATGCTTCAGCGTTTACAATTTCTAATTCTGGAGAAATTAGGTTTATTGCTCAGCCAGATTTTGAAACAAAAAATGCTTATGCTATCGCTATAGAGTTGTCAGATGGCAGCCTGACAACAAGCTTGCCTTTAGATATAAACATTTTAAATGTAAATGAGTTTCCAGTTATCAACGGTCTAGCAAATAATATCTCTTTTGATGAAAACTCTACAGCAGATGTTGTAACTGTAAATGCCTCAGATCCAGATGCAGGCTCAAACTTAACTTATTCTCTTGGAGGAGCAGACGCAGCTGCACTTTCTATTTCCAGTTCCGGAATCATAACTTTTAACTCGCCTCCTAATTACGAGATTAAAAATCAATTTGACATTAACGTAGCCGTAAGCGACGGAACAAATGTAACTAATCAAGCTGTAACCATCAATATCCAAAACATAAATGAACCTCTAACCATCAATGGCTTGGCAAGCACTATTTCTTATCTTGAAGGATCTGGATCAGAAGTTGTAAGTGTTAATGCTTCTGATGATGATGCTGGAACGGTTTTAAGTTATTCTTTGGGTGGAGCAGATGCTGCAGAATTATCAATTTCAAATGTTGGTGGCATCACATTTAATAATTCCCCAGATTTTGAAACAAAAAATACTTATAGCGTTATCGTAATAGTATCTAATGGTAATGAAACGGTTAATCAGACTTTAACGATTAACATCCAAAATATAAATGAATATCCTATAATCAATGGTCTCGATAGCTCAATAGCATTTAATGAAAATGCCACAACAAACGTCGTCGAAGTGGATGCGACAGATAATGATGCCGGGACTGTTTTAAGCTACTCTTTGAGCGGAGATGATGCCTCGGCTCTTTCTATTTCAAATACAGGAGTTATAACATTCAATTCTCCTCCAGATTATGAAACTAAAAATACTTACAACATTAATGTCGAAGTTAGTGATGGAATTGTTACTACTAGCCCAGCTTTAACGATTAATATTCAAAACTTAAATGATCCACCGGTCATAAATAATTTGGCAAATAATATTTACTTTAACGAGAATGAATCGATTGCTGTTGTCACCGTAAATGCGACAGATCAAGATATAGGTTCAAACCTAAGCTTTTCTCTTAGTGGAGCTGACGCTTCGGAACTTTCAATCTCAAGTTCAGGAGTAATATCTTTTAATTCAGCTCCCGACTTTGGAACTAAAAATACATACAACTTAAATGTATTGGTCAGCGATGGTACAAACTCTACAAGCCAAGCTATTGTAATCAACATTCAAGATGTTAATGAACCACCCGTAATTAACTATTTATCCACCTCAAATGTCGGAAGTACTCAGGCAAGTGTTTTCTCATATAATGAAGGAGCTACAGAAGATGTGCTTACCGTAAACGCTTCAGATGATGATCTGGGAACAGTCTTAACTTATGGGCTTACCGGAGGAGACGTAGCGTCTACTGCTCATGCCTCGCTTTTAATTTCAAATACAGGAGTTATCTCGTTTAATTATCCTCCAGATTATGAAGTTAAAAACTCATACAGCGACGTTACAATTGTAGTTAGCGATGGAACTTTTTCTGTAACTAAAGATATAAGCATAAATATTATGCAAATTGATGAACCTCCAGTTATCAATAATTTATCAAATAGTATTTCTTTCACTGAAAATTCCACAGCAAATGTTGTCACAGTAAACGCTACTGGAGACGCAGGCAAAGTCTTAAGTTACTCTCTTAGCGGTGCTGATGCCTCGGCTCTTTCTATTTCAAATACAGGAGTTATAACATTCAATTCTCCTCCAGATTATGAAACTAAAAATACTTACAACATTAANGTCGAAGTTAGTGATGGTACTCTCTCTACAAGTCAGGCGATAAATATAAATATTGATAATATTTCTGAATCTCCAGTTATAAACAGTCCCGCAAATAGTATTTCTTACAATGAAAATGCTACGACAAGTGTTGTTTCTGTTAATGCAACAGATAGCGATGAAGGAACAGTTTTTAATTACTCACTCAGCGGTGCTGATGCCTCGGCTCTTTCTATTTCAAATGCTGGAGTTATAACTTTCAATTCTTCTCCAGACTTTGAAACAAAAAATTCTTATAGTTTTGTTATCGAAGTGTCTGATGGTCAGAACAATACAAGTCAAGCCCAAATAATTAATATTATCAATGTCGATGAATCACCAGTTATCAACGGTCTAGCAAATAATATCTCTTTTGATGAAAACTCTACAGCAGATGTTGTAACTGTAAATGCCTCAGATCCAGACGCAGGCTCAAACTTAACTTATTCTCTTGGAGGAGCAGACGCAAGTGAACTTTCTATTTCCAATTCTGGAATCATAACGTTTAATACTTCTCCAGACTTTGAAACAAAAAATACCTTCAATGTATCTGTTTCTGTAAGCGACGGATCCAATGTTGCTAGCCAAGCTATAACTATCAATATTCAAGATACCAATGATCCGCCTGTGATAATTGGTTTAGGAAATACAGTCAATTTTACTGAACATGCTACAGCTTTAGAGGTAGTCACAGTTAATGCTACTGATAACGATACGCTTGATACTCTAACTTACTCATTGAGCGGAGCTGATGCAGCTTCAACTGATCCCTCACAAACTAGCCTTTTAATTTCAGATACAGGAGTCATAACTTTTGACTCATCTCCAGATCGCGAAATAAAGTCTCAGTATGCAATTATTGTTTCGGTAAGCGATGGAACGAATGTAACTAATCAAGCTCTGACAATCAATATCCAAAATATAGACGAGATTATTTCCATAAATGGGCTTGCAAATAATTTTTTGTATACAGAAGGATCTACTGCAGATGTGGTTGACATTGGCGCGTTAGTTACAGATGAATTTAATTCCTGTGTAATATTGAACTATTCTCTTAGTGGTCAAGACGCCAATGCCTTTAATATTTCAAACTCTAGTGCTTGCAATGCCCCTAATAACGGAGTTCTTAATTTCAATGCCTCGCCAGATTTTGAATCAAAAAATATTTATAACATTACTTTAACAGTAACAAATGGAAACTATTCAGTAAGTCAAAATTTAACCATTAATATTGAAAATATAGGTACTGATTTTATTGGCTTAAATAGCACATTTTCTTTCACTGAAAATTCTTTTGAAGAGCTTGTCAAAGTAAATTCATCTGACCCAGCAAGTTATAGCTTAAGCGGTCCAGATGCAGCTGCATTTTCTATCTCTAATTCAGGAATTATAACTTTTAATTTTCCTCCAGATTATGAAACTAAAAATACTTACAACTTTACAGTCTCAGCGACCAGAGATAGTGATGGCGAGATAACCAGTCAAGCTTTGACTGTTAACATACAAGATGTCGTCGGAGGAGAACCTCTTGCGATAGAAGGGCTTGCCGCTCAAATAAATTACAACGAAAATGCTACATCCGATGTAGTCACAGTTAATGTTTCAAATGTAGACTATGTAGTTCAATTTTTCTTAGAAGGTGATGATGCCAATTCATTTTCTATTTCAAATACTGGAGTCATAACTTTCAATTCACCTCCAGATTTTGAAATCAAAAGCTCATATAGTCTTGGTGTGTATGTTTGTAGATATTTAAGTTGTAATTCAAATAATCCAACTCAGTACATAACTATAAACATAATTGATCTCAATGAGTCTCCGGTAATTTATGGTCTGGCAGACACAATTTATTTTAATGAAAACTCAACAACGCTTGTAGTAAGTGTGAATGCCACTGATCAAGAAGGTGCTGCAATTACTTATTCCATCAGTGGAGCAGATGCTGCCGATCTTTCTATATCCAATATTGGCGACATAACTTTCAATGCACCACCAGTTTATGCAACCAAAGATACCTATAATATTATTGTAGAAGTATCTTCTGGAACTTTGGTTACTTCCCAAGCTGTAATTATTAAAATTAATCCTATTTCGAGTGCCTCGCCATTTTCTATAGGAAAAGGATCAAATATTAATGGAGATAACCCTGAAGATCGTTCTGGATCAGGTTTGGATATAAACTCTGCCGGAAATATCGTTGCCATTGGAATGGGCTATGGTAATTCAGGACCAACTAAAACATTCAAATACGAAGATGGAATAGGTTGGAGCCAATTTGGTGGATCTGTAGGCGGCTCAGGTCTCTCAGGAGTTGAAGTTCGATTAAGCGATTCTGGAAATATTATGTCTTTGAGCTCTGGCGATATGAATGCAGAATCAGGACGAATTGAAGTTTATGAATTGATTGGAGGATCTTGGACTGCAAGGGGATCTGTAATAAACGTTAATAACAAACACACTCACACCATGAGTGGAGATGGGAGCACTATTATTTTTGGCTGGAGAGAAGTTTTAATTCCTAAAGTTTATAAATGGAATGGTACAGATTATGTATTTCATTCAGAATTTGGCGAAGCAAATGTTAGATCTTTAGATACCAACAATAGGGGAAATATTATTATTGCAGGAAATATAAATGATGGCCCTAGGCTTTATTCTTACTCAACTAACAGCAACAGCTGGGAGTTAGATATTGTCGAAAATAGCCCAGGATTTGAAGGCCATAGTGTTGCAATGAGTAGTAATGGACAACACTTTGTAGTTGGATGTTTCCAATGTCAAAATAATTCAGGAGAGGCGAGGGTTTACTCAACTCAACCTTCTGTAAATAGTATAGGAAACCCAATTATTGGAGATTTACCTCTTGGTCAGTTTGGTAGAAGCGTTAGCATCAATGATAGTGGTACTTTAATAGCTATAGGTTCTAACAGTGCTCAAAGTGGATACGTGAAAGTCTTCTCTTTGAATGGCTCAGCTTGGCAAGAAGTAATCGATATCGACGGTGAATCTGCTGAAGATCAATTTGGTTGGAAAGTTAGATTAAGTGAAGATGGCGAAATTTTAGCAGCATCAGCAATAGATAATGATGGAAACGGAGTTAATTCAGGACACGTAAAAGTTTTTGATTAAATAAAGATTTTTAATCAATTATAAGAACCTCTATTTTATTTGTTTTTTCTTTCCATTCTTCGTGATCGGACATTGGCTCCTTAGCTTCTGTGATATTTGGCCAGATCTTTGAATACTTTTCGTTTATTTCGATAAAC
>PBXE01000045.1 GCA_002727485.1 Methanobacteriota archaeon
ATTCCTGCTTTTGGCCGAGTCTAATTATGAATCGGTTGATGATTGGCGTAGTTTATCTGGCGAGGATGATGCTGATCTACTTTCTAGGCAACTCAATCGTGTAACCGATGTATGTATTCCGGAAAATGAAGCAATAAGAGAGATTGAAAATGCTATTTTACCACTTTGGAAAACAGCCTCAAGTAGCAAAAAAGCACACCTTCCACACGAGTTCTTCTATCAAATATTACAATCAAACCAATTAAATTTAGATGGTAACCCTGATGAGAGTTGGGTTATGGCTGCCGCTAAAACCAATCTTCCACTTTTTGTTCCAGGTTGGGAAGATTCGACTATGGGGAATATATTTGCATCACACGCAATCAATTCTGAAATCAACCCAAGCATCGTTCTTGGTGGCATTCACTATATGACCGAATTAGTATCTTGGTATGAGGCGCAAAATTCACCACTCGCATTTTTCCAAATCGGGGGCGGAATTGCGGGAGATTTTCCTATTTGTGTCGTGCCACTTCTGAATCAAGATTTACAACGAGAAGTACCACTGTGGTCTTGGTTTTGCCAAATAAGCGAATCTACTCCATCATATGGCGGTTATTCCGGAGCTCCTCCAAATGAGAAAATAACTTGGGGGAAATTATCAATTGACACTCCGAAATTTGTTATTGAAAGCGACGCAACAATTGTTGCGCCACTCATTTTTGCTTATGTTTTAGATTATTGAAGATAACCTCTTGAATTAAGATGAACTGGCTTTTCTGTGGCAGAAGGTAACAGCAAGGCATTTTTCATTGCCGAGTGGTTGGTTCTAGCCATTGTACTTTTTGCTACGATTTCTTTCCAACCCGATCAAGATGATATTGAAGAGGTTGAATATCAAAGTTCAAAAATAACAGGGACAGTAGAATTGTCTACTCGTTCAGCCATGAATTCTCTTGGATTGGATGATTTCAAGATCGGGCCATTAGCAACGGTCGATTTAGTATCCAACCCAGTGATTTCGAAAGACTGTTTAGATTGCCAATTTCCAGTTTCAGGAATAAACGTTCACGGATCGGTAATAATTACTGAATTAATAGATCAAGATGACAGATTAGGTAGAGTAGAGGCGAACTTAAATTTAACATATTTGAGAGAGATCAACTCTCAAGATTTGATTTTTCGTGAATGGTTGATTTTTGATTGGGACGCCGGAGAACTTTCTAGTCATTTAGAGATTCAAATTATTCATGATCCACCAAGATGGAGTCCTGATAGTGATAGTCACGCCGCATATATTAGCACGGACAATGGATTGAAAACAAGATCGGGGCCAGAAATACTTATTCAAACTTTAACAGAAAATAAGACATCAATAAATGGTTGCCTCCCAGATAGTTTTCTTTGTAGAGCTTCCACTTCAGACGTTAACCTGATATCATCATCAACCATTATTGAACAACCACTTTCAGTAACCCATCCCCAAACATGGTCTGAGTATAACATTTCCCAAACCGGGTCAACCCCAAATGAAACTCTGTCAATTAGAGATTTATTCGAATTAGAACAGGAGATTCCCCGAGCAAAATCTTGGTGTACATCTATTAATGAACCCGCTGAAAATAGTAAATCTTGGAAAGTATCATACTCAAAGACAACAATATCTCCTCTTTCTTCTTGGCTTTATGCCCTTTCAATCCCTACCAATTCTTTTACTCCTAGTGGCGAAATATGGACGGAGACAGAATTTACCGATTTCAGTTGTTCAACACTCACAAATACAGATGGTAATATGAACATAGGAATATATTTCAAATGAAATTGTAATACATTTATGTCCCATAGACATATATGCTAGCAAACAAACGGGAACTCATGAACAAGAAGCCACTTTTTTTGTGCGCATTAATGATTTTTATGACACTTCAACCAGTTATTGCTAACACAATAGCGCCCAACGATAGTATAGAAAGCAATGGACAAACCACTATTTTGAGTGTAGATGGTTATGTTTCTACCAAATTCTCGAGCGTGGGTGATTCAGTAGAAATATTCGCTTTGACACGCGGACATTCATATTCAAACAGCGGCTCCACCAATACAATTGTTACCGCGGACATACTACATTACCCAGAAAATGATCCAATTGGAGTAATAACCCAAGGGGAAACGCCCAGTTCCCCGGTTGTCATTGATACTGTTGTAATGCAGCCAATTGGCATCCATGACAATGACTCATCTACTTTAGTCTGGGAGGGTGAGTATGTGATACCTATAAACGCATTAGGAGGAGTTTATGGCGCTAGCATTACTGCTGAAGAGGGCGCTTTAAGGGCAACAGACAATCCAACCCAAATCCCTGATTTATTAATTGGCGAAATAGAAAAAGTTCTAACTGCAATAGATACAACTTGGGATACTGCAAATCCAACTATGGACATAAAAGCGGTTTTCGACAATCTCAACTCTTCGGGTTCGGATGCAGGAGGCTGGGTTAACTGGGTCAATCAAGCATCTCGACAACCAGGAATTGGCGAGAGTGGGCAATTGTGGAGTAACATGATTAATGCAGGATACAACAATTATGAATTAGATAGCGGCGCCAAATTTTTAGAAAGTTTAATGCAATTTTTAGAATCATCCGATTTGGATGCCGGAATGGCATTTTTGACCGGTTTGATGACTTACGGTAACGAATTTCCACTTCCTCAAACAGTAAACGATTTCCAAGCCGTGGCAGATTATCTTGGAAGTTTTGACCCAATTGAGAACTTCACAAGATTCTCCGGAACCGATGACTTTTCTGCCGCTTACGATGCAATGCTAGGCAGTAATGAGTGGGCTTCTCTCGAGGCTGCATTAGATAATTTAGCAAATAATACCAAGGTGTTCGAATCATTCCAAACAGTTCTTCAAAACATAGCACTACTTTCGGTTTCAATTCATCCCGAAGCACTTATTGACGGGGTTGAGGCTTGGATTGCCCCACTTAGAGATGGTGACTTTGATAATATGACACCATTCCAAAAATTAGTATCAAGTTGGTCTGAAATGGAAGTAACCTTCCAAGATTTAGATGGTGATGATGTACCCGATGAAATTATTTGGGAATATGAATTACTACTAAACACCACAGAAGGCCTTCAGTGGCAAGCAAAAATGGACACAACCTATCCATATATTTCTGCTGGATTTGATGATTTTAACTCCTTCGACGTAGAGATTTTAGACATTTTAATTGCAACTACCGAAGACCCTGCATGGAATATCGCATCTGATGCTGTAGCGGAATTCTCATCATGGGTTCGTAATTTTACATTAGATATCGCCCTTGATTGGGAGTATGATTACGAATCTTCGGAGGAAGATGAAAATGATGAGGGCGACGGCGGCGACGATGGAGAAGATAATGACCAATGGCAAGATGTATTTTTTGAAAATCTAGATCCAATCCAGAATTCACTTTATGACAAACATGTACTTGATTTAGGCTTTGAATTATATTTTGATTTAGATGGCGATTATCATCCGCCTACCGACTATCCTGATAGTTTCAACATTACCGCAACAAGATCAGATGGTACGCAAATAATCATCGAACTTACTAGAGACGGCGATTGGGATAGGCAATATGTTTCAAGGTATACTGCTCCTACATTAGAACTTGATACTTTGACATTCTCACAACCGATGGATACTTACAATCCCCCATGCAAAGTTTCCGGAGAATGTTTTGTTGATCGCGCCGAACTCGATATAATGCAACTAAGACCATCGCTGCTTGAAACGATGCCCGTTGAAGTGCTGGACGAGATATTCTTAGTATCTGCTATTGGTGTATTAGTAGACCAAGATGAGACGACACAAGTAGGGCAACCTCTAACAATTAATTCTACAACCTATGATGCAGTTACAGGCGCAATTTCTGGTGCTGATATAGATACGGCAATACTCAGAATCTCACCAGGACTTGCAGAGTCGGCTGTATCAACATTATCTGCGGAAGGCGAATTAACCATTACCACATCTAACCCTTCGACGTTATCTGCTAGTTATTCTTCATCTGATATCGACGGAGTATTTTCAGTTGAAATCGAAACTAGAGGAGAAGACCAACAAGGCCGAGATTTGTCAGAAGATCAATACTCCTTCCAAGGATATATTTCTGAAGATAGTAATGACGGAACTGGATGGGATTTGTCTTCAACTATCANTGCTCTACCATATGATCAAAGAGGCGTTGCAACCATAACTNCAGAAGCTACAACAAATTCAGGATTAAATCTTCAAATCACTGAAGAAATAGTCTTGCCGAGTAGTCCCGGATGTACTATTTCTAAGGCTAGTCAAGAAGGAGATTATGAAGTAAGAGTCGGTTGGAAATATGGTTATTTCAGTCAAAATGGCGTTGAGTTTGATAGAACTGACTTGAACTCGATAGACGTTGATTGGGGTGATGGGACATCACAGACTATTGGCGCATCACTTTCAGATGAATCATGGACTACAGATGCTCATACTTATTCATCAACTGATGGAATTGATGAATATACTATAACCATGGATTATAATTTTATTCACAGCGTTGTAAGAACCCAACAATTTGTATTCAAAGAATACCAAGGAATAGAGAAATCGGACGAAGAGGGGAATACTTGGTATGATGGTTATGTAGAATCAGAAGAAGAATGGAGCTATTGCCAACTAAATAATAGAGAAGAAACNTATACGCCGGGACCTTCTATAATCAACGAGTTCATTACCGATGGCCCATTTGAAGTAATGGCTCAACAAATTTCTACTTCAGATAGTTTTGGTAAAGCAAGTCTTACAATCACTCCGCCACATACAGGAGTTTATGCTTCAATAGTCCAATCTAAAATTACTCGATCTTCGGACGGTGAAACATTAACAGGAATAGGATTGAATATCGGTGCAGCAACTCAAGGCATAATATCACTTAGCGGAATGGACATAATTGACCATTTTGCAGGATTGCCAGTTTATGCAGCCAATGTTAGCGCATCTGGATTACAAACAGTAAATATTGATGCTACTGGCCTATTAGGTCAAAACCACAAAGTTACTATTGCATTAACGCCCCTTGATCTTTCTATACCATTCCCCGACGCGCCTTCAGAAATTTGGTCTGATGCCGATACCAACGATTTACAATTTACCGAAACAGACGACACAAGGTCGCAAGAACTTCGTTTCGAAGCCCCACTGTCTTTGATAGCAGCGACATCATTCGCAACTTCAAATGAAGGGGAAGTAGAAAACCAACTATCTCCACTAGCCCTGCATATAGGATTGGTCTTAACCAACCCAGAGGAACTGGATATTTCAGGATCATTAGGCCCAGGACAAACGACCAACATTGCGTTGGATGCAAATTTAGAACAAGCAACGAGGATGCTTGCAGTAGCATCTCCAAGCCAAGGCTTTGATACCGCCACAATTGATTTTTCAACGATCTCGGAATTAATCTGGGACGAAGGCGTTAGAGATGAAACGGGATGGATTGCTGCGGAAGAAAAGATGCAAAGGTACTGCGAAAATATTGAAACTTCGAGTTATTCAGAATGGGATGAAAATACTCAACAAGAGTCCACTAGGGTCGTGATTAGAGTCGTCCATGAATCAGAAATCCATCCTTACATGCCAGACTTAACACCTTCTCCTAGCCCAGATAATATGCAATTATTCGATTCAGATGGAAATGAAATTCAGCCACTTCAGACGAGTGGTTCTAGTTCTGAATCATCTGAAACAACTTTGATTTATGATTCATCTAATTGGCAAGAAGGACAATCGTTTACTTTCGAAACTAATACTGAATACGCATCAACATTTGAATTTGAAATGCANTGGGATGACGGCGAATTATGGCCCGATAACATCAATGAAAACNCAGGATGCAATGATGATTATGATTTAACAGATGGTGAAATATTTGACATCTTTGATCAGTATGTTGGTCGTCTTTCATCTATTGCATGGGGCCAAGGGTCTAGTGCAGATCTAAAATTGCCATACCTCTCCTCCCCGTTATCTGAATATACAGTAATTGGGGTTGCACAACAAGGCTCAGGCTCATCTGTAACGCTTGTTTCAGCAATTAGCACCACACTCTCAGAAACAAATCCCGAACCACCAGAACTCCAGAATTTGAGTTTAGTGTTCACTCCTCAAGACCCGTCTCCAGGCGATATTGTGTTAGTCACGATCACCGATGAAGATAATAATCCAGTCGAAGGATTGTCTATTACATTAGTAAGACAGAATCAAACATTATCCAGCCTTTTATCCGATGAAAACGGCCAAGGCTCATTTGCAATTCCGCTTGGGACAATAGTGGTTAGAGTATCGGGTGGCCAATTTTATCCTGTAGAATTTACCATTGTAGTTAGTGAAGAGGGAATTGATGACGGTTCTCTTCCAGGTGACATGGACGGCGANGGCGTTGGAGATTTACTCGACGCATTCCCTAATGACCCAACAGAATGGACTGACACTGATAGTGATAATATTGGAAATAATGCTGATACCGATGATGATAGCGATGGGTTACTAGATGTTGACGAAATCTCTTCTCAGCCACAAACAAATCCGTTAGAAGCCGATTCAGATGGAGATGGTTATTGTGATGGACAAATCCCAGTTCAGTCAATCTGTATAGAAGGCGATGTATTCCCTACAGATTCAACTGAATGGAAAGATAGCGATGGCGATGGTATTGGCGATAATAGTGATGAAACCCCATTTGGAGATGTTAATGATCCTGTAAATCAAACAGGAAACCAATCCAACAATTCAAACCAAACTACTGAAACAGACTCCTCCGATCAAGGAGAAGATACTTCAGATAGTACGTCAGGAAACATGCTAGTTATTGGAGGATCTATTGCAATTGTAGTAATTGTTATCATTATCGGAATTGTACTGTTTGTTAGAGGTAGAGGGGAACCAGAATCGAATAAATGGCTTGAATCAGATGATTCTCTATTCGATGACCCGGGNCCTACAAGAAATCCACCTAGTAAACCACCAGTTACTGAAAGAGGGGAGTTCATCGATGGCTATGAAGCAATAGAGTATCCTCCGGGAACAGGGCTTTGGTTCTATCGAGACCCTAATTCTGGCCAATGGATTGAATGGAGATAACTTCCATATCAGTAATAGTGATCAGTTAAGGTGATGCAATGGAGACACATCGCATCAAAAATGTAATCATTGTACTACTTTTAACAGGTTGCCTTTTAGCGATAATCAACCCTCCCACACCTTCTTTATCTACAAAGGTAATTTTTGATGATGAAGCTAGCATTAGGATTAGTGAGCAGTCAGATGGCGGCAAATTAAATCAACAACTAATAATTAGAATTAGTCATGAAGACAATGGCCCTTTGACTTCTAATTTCTCAAGAGTACAAGACCTTTTTTCGATTGAGAATGACTTAATTTCAGGCGATAATAGAAATCTTTCTTATGACTCAAAAACCACTTTTATTAATCGTTTAGAGACACCTTTTAGCAGTTGGTCAGATGCATTAGAATCAAGAAATAGGGATCTTAAAAACGCATCCTCGTGGAATGATGTACTACAACCGACTTTAGANGATGGATGGTGCGGTAAAAATTCAACTTCACAAGAGCAATCAGCATTAGAAACAACATTACTTCTTTTGCCAAAGCAGGCAAGTTTAGGGGTGGCATGCCCGTCATTTTCAGGCTCCTCAGCGACCCAACCTCCTCAAGCAAATGAGATTCTTTGGTTAGTTTGGCTTGATTCGGAAGAAGGAACAATTACTGATTGGTCAGAATTGAGCGTGTGGTGTGAAAAAGCATCACAAAACACGGACTATGACTTTGAACCTGCAGGAGTTAATATGCTCTTCAAAAAAGCAGAAAAAATTGCCGAGGATGACTTGAAGAAAATACTGATCCCGTCAGTACTACTTTTGTTTATTTTCTTATTTATAGGTCTAAGANGCATCAAGTCGAGTATCTTAACATTGGGCGGAGTTGGTTTAGTTTTAGTTGCTGAAGTAGGATTATTATCTTCTCTAGGCCATAATTTTTCTGTAATTGATGGAATTGCAATTCCTATAATTATGGGAGTTGCGGTTGATGGGGCTTTTTGGTATACGCACTCATCAAAAGATAAGCAACATATTCGTAAAATTCTACTTATTGCTATGTTCACCACAGTTGCGGCAGTCTCTATCGCTCTTTTTTCACAGATTAAAGCACAAAGAAGTTTAGCTTTGGTAATGATTATTGGTATAATTCTAGACTGGTTAATGACTAGGTATGTTCTAGAAGATATTTATTTACAAAACAAAACGGTAAATCAAACAAAACAAAGAAGCATAAATCAAAAACAAACATTATCTCCTATTGCATGGTTTTGGCCTGCAAGCTTGACTGCATTGCTTTTTATTGCCTTAACTGCGCCAGCAGGGGTAGAAGTTTTAGATATACAGCAGTTCTTGCCAGAAGACGAAACATCACTAGATGAATTACAAGATTTGACTGACAATTATATGATTGCTTCAGGGACAATTGTTTGGATAGTAATCGATGCAAATGGAGATGACCCTCAAGCACTTCAAGAAATCTTAGCATTCCAACAACAGGTATCTCAACACCCAAGTATTATTTCTTATGATACCGGATTGATCCAAACAAAATTAGTAATGGGNGTTCCTAATTTCGATNTAACTGAGAATACTACCTTGAATACAGCAATTGGGACAGCANATCAATCTATTTTGATGAATGATTTCAGATTGATTGAGGACGATTTAACCAAGGGCGTTGCAATTGCAGCCTTTATTGATGGAAAAGACGCTGACGGGGCACTTGATTTCAAAACTGACGTTGAAGAATTAATAGAAATGAACGATCTTTCAGGTATCGTTGGAGGAGATTTGCCCATAGGCGCAGAGTTAGCCAAGTCCTTCGAAGAGTCTAGAATATTGNAAATNTTGTTGGCAGGATTCGCTGTATTTATCACTTCATATTTTATTACAGGCTCTTATCAAAAAGCGTTGAGAATAGCAATAGGTACAATTGCTGTTGGAATAGCTGTGGATGGACTTGCAAGTTATTTTGGTGGCCGAAAAGTGAGCACAGCCCCTGCAGTTTTACTTGGGATGGGCTTTGCAGCCGATTATTTATCCCACGCTAGCTTTAGCGAAAAACGAGATCTTTCAGATGATTATGCTCGCTGGGGGGCGGCACTTACTTCACTGTCGATTTTCGCTTTGGTGATTTTTAGCAGATTCCCTCCGGCTCAAGATACAGGCCAATTATTGTCTTTAAGCATCCTTCTTTCTGCATTATTAGCAACCTTCGCCTCCTTTTTGCCTTCGAAATCGGGAAAAACATTTCATCTCAACTTAGAATCTGAATAGGCGTTTTTGAGTTAAATATATGACAGACCGCACCATCCTAGAATCATGTCACAACTGTTTCAAATGGACCACTACTTAATTCAGACCAAATTTTGGAGAATATTTGGTGGAGCATTTTGGTTTAAAGATTTAGAAGGTAATATCATTGCATACTCAAAACAAAAGCGATTCAAACTCAAAGAAGATATTGTATTGTACACCGATATGTCCTGCACACAACCACTTTTACAAATCAAAGCTCGCTCAATGATTGACGTTTGGTCTACTTATGATGTAACAGATCCCAATACCGGGGAGCACATAGGGTCACTAAAACGCCAAGGCCTAAAATCGATTATCAAAGATTCATGGAAACTTTTAGATGTTCAAGGAAACCAATATGGAGAATTGATTGAAGATAGCAATGCTTTACTTAGAAGACTTATTCCATTTGGAGGATTAATTCCTGCCAAATATCACTTCGAAATACCAGGGAATAATGGAATTACACTTCATCAACAATTCAATCCATTCATCAAAAAGTCACTAATTACTATCCCACAAGGCCATCCAATGGACCGTAGAATGATTGCTGCAATAGCGCTGTTAAATTCTGCAATCGAAGGCCGACAGGGTTAGTAAAGTCTCAGAAAAAGACAATGAATTATATTTCAAAATCTCTCAAACAGGGCTACCCCTTAAAAATGAGAATATAAAACAATCAATGGTTTGATGCATCAAAACTTTTTGCATCAATCATGGCAAGAGTGTTGATTGTTGGTGCAGGTCTTGCCGGACTTAGTGCAGCAATTGATGCATCAGCCAATGGCCACCATGTAGTAGTCTTGGAGCGAAGTAAAAAAGTAGGCGGCAGAGGAACGTCACAAAATAAAGAAAATTTTTCATTGACTTATGGCCCTCACTTCTTTGAAAAAAAAGGCCCTTTATGGCAACTTTGTAGAAGATTGAGCAGAAGAAGATTTTCCAGTAAATCACTTAGATTAGACAAGGTCGAAGTTTTAGGGCAAGGAATGATTCGACCTATTGGTAACGTCTCGAGAGTTATCGAAAACAAAACTGCAATCAGACAAGGAGATTCGGAGAACCAAATTGTGAAAGGGGCGTCATTTCTTTCAAGTTGGGATTCAAAAAATCAGACTAGAAATAAAGCATTATTGAAATCAAAATTATTAGTTTCCAACGAGGGGTCGATCGGTTTAGTTGGGAGGCTTGCTGCAGCTTTAGATGAGATAGGAGTATTGGTGGAAT
>PBXE01000022.1 GCA_002727485.1 Methanobacteriota archaeon
TAGCAAATGATAATTTAATTCTAGAAATCAATATCATTCATGCTCCACTCACAAGAGTTCAAACCCCTAAGCCTTGAGGCCTGTCTATGAGCGAAGTCCCAGAAGGCGTTGACTTGTCGGGTTTTGTGCGTAGACCACCTCGCCCTACAGCAACAATGACGCTTACTAGAGATGGACCAAAGGGACCAGAAGTCTTGCTCGGTTTGCGTAGCGAAACTATGGCTGCATTCCCTGGATATTGGGCCTTCACTGGTGGTGGTGTTTCAAGAGTCGATGCTGCAGCAGTTGAATCATTTTCAGTTTTGGATGTTGAACATGGAAAAGCCATTGCTTGTATCTTACGCGAGACTTGTGAAGAGCTTGGAGTCGCGCCAAATGGCGATCATATAATTTCTATAGATGAAAGTGCTAGGTTCGATGTAATCAAAGATAAAACCAATTGGTTGCCTCATGCTGAGGATTGTAATATTCCAGTAAATATTGACAATATCAATATTCTAGGTCACCGAATTACGCCACCATTTGGACCTGTTCAATTCGATAATGCCTTTATTCATTTTCACTGTGGAGATTGGCAAAGCGTTCCAGAGTTTGACCTTGAACCGCAAACTGAATTTGATGAAATTATGTGGGCATCTCCAAAAGAAATTCTTGAACGGTGGTCTAGACATGAAATCAAAGTTGCTCCACCTGTCATTTCTGTACTAATGGAATTCATTCGAGTTATGAAATTCTCTAATGATGATATCTTAGAGGCAGCAAAAAATATCTCATCACGCAAACCCGGCCGTCAATCTATTCTGTTTGCTTATGGTGTTGAAGTAGTCCCGATTAGAACTGCTACTCTTCCTCCTGCAGACCATACCAACTGCTACCTAGTGGGCGACCCTGAGGGCGACTTTATCATCATCGATCCTGCTGTTCGTTACCGTGAAGATATGGAAAACCTTGCAGATGCAGTAGAGCGTCATAATGGACAACCTATTGCTATTGCATTCACCCATTCTCACGGTGACCACTTAGCAGATATGGACTTGCTGAAAGAGGCTTTTGACTTGCCAGTTTGGGGCAGTGACTATACCTCAAAGAGTGTTGAATGTGATAAAATACTCAATGATGGCGATAAATTACTACTTGGGAATCAAACATGGGAAGTGCTGATTACTCCTGGCCATCATCCAGGTCATACTTGTTTCTTCAGTGATGCTGGATTGATTGCTGGTGATATGGTCGCAGGATTTGGTACTATTCTAATTCCACCAGCAACTGGAGATATGGATGAATATCTACAACAATTATCTAGACTTAAGGAACTTGATGTTCACTTAGTGTTTCCTAGCCATGGACCTGTTATCGCTCTACCAAACAAAAAATTTGCACATTATATTTCACACCGAAAAGCACGACATGGTAAAGTTCTAGATGCGGTAGTCAGTGGATTATCTTCGGTACAAGAAATTTCAATAAAGGCCTATGAAGACACCCCCAATGCTCATCCTGGTCTTGCTCAAGACCAAACATTAGCACACCTACTTTCACATCAGAGACAAGGTAGAATCACCAATGATGATTACGGTAACTGGAATGCAAGCATTGAATGATTGTATCCTTTAGCATTGCCATGCCTCGCAGACTTGTCATCACCAAAGCAGGGTCTCCATCTGTTCTTTCAGTAATGGAAATAGAAATGCCAATACCCAAAGAAAATGAGGTTTGTATTGAAGTTCATTTTGCTGGAATTAACTTTGCTGATACTTTGATGCGTTTAGGATTGTATCAACCTAGACCTCCTTTCCCGTTTACACCCGGATATGAAGTAAGTGGGATTATCCATTCTCTAGGCAAGGGAGTAAAGAATTTACAAGTTGGACAACGAGTTGTTGCTGCAATGAAAAATGGTGGACAAGCAAGCCATGTAATTTCTACAACCGATAGAGTAATTCCTTTGCCTGATGAAATGTCTTTGGAAAAAGCGGCTTCTATGCCGGTAACTTACATGACTGCACACCATATGTTGCACCACCTCGGTAATCTAAAATCAACTGATTCAGTTTTAATCCATGGCGGGGCTGGAGGAGTTGGAACTGCCGCTTTACAATTATGTCAGTGGGCTGGAATTGAGAACGTTTGGGCTACTGCATCAGGACACAAAGCAGACATAATCAAGAAATTTGGTGGTATTCCAATAGATAGGCATAACGAGGATTTTGTTGACATCATTAAACAGGCAACTGATGGAAGGGGTGTTGATCATATACTAGACCCGATAAGTGGTGAAAACCTAAAGAGAAGCCTCAAGGTTTTGGCAATGGGAGGAAAAGTATACTCATATGGAATGTCAGCAGCCGCTCCATCCTCTAAACGTTCACTTCTAAAAGCATATTTTGCTTGGAGAAAAACCCCTAAATTAGACCCGCTGAAAATGATGAGTCGTAATCAAGGAATCTTTGGTGTTCACATGGGAACATGGAATGATGAAGCAGTAATTGCAGAACAACTTAATCGAATCATGGAAGGTATCAAAATTGGAGTTTTAGACCCTGTAATCGACTCAATTTTTGATGTAGAAGATGCATCAAAAGCACATCAACATATTCATGATGGGAAAAATATAGGTAAGGTTTTACTCAAATTTAAGTGATATAATTCAAGAGTAGTCGGCTTTTATATCGGCATGAGGGGAGAAAATGAAAGCGGCGATGAGTGGTTTTGATTTGCGGGCTATATCCCGCGAATTAGATGAATTCTCAGGCGCTTATGTGAAAAAAGCGTATATGCCGCACTATGAACAAATAGTTTTGAGAATCAATCCAAAAGAAAGTTCGCAATTCGATTTAGTATTGGTAAGGGGTGCTAGAATCTATACCTCAAACAGAGATAGACCAATGCCTATGACTCCACCACCTTTTGCTATGGTTCTAAGAAAACATTTGAAGAATGCAAGAATGATCAAAGTAAGGCAACTAGGATTTGACAGAGTTCTAGCATTCGACTTTGATACAAAGTTTGGCGAAAGACATCTTTACGTCGAGGTTTTTAGAGATGGAAATATTATTTTGGCCGATGAGGATGACATAATCATTCAACCCCTAACTCACGCTTCATATGCTGGACGTACCTTGAAGAAAGGGGTACAATATCAGCCACCTCCACAAGCCCTTGACCCCTATGAATTAGATCTCAAGGCTCTCGAAGATATGTTTGATAATTCCGACAGAGACCTTGTTTCAACTTTGGGTGGTAAAGCGAATCTTGGAAGAACTCATGCCAATGCTGTATGTGAACTCGCAGGAGTAAAACCAAATTCAGAAACAAAAGATGTGTCAAGTGAAAAAATTCTCTCAGCCTTACAATCCTTACTTGATGATTTGGCAAATAGCAGAGAAGGTTACCTAATGCTAAAATCATCTGAAGAATTTGATGAAAAAGCATTGGAAGAACGCATTTTAACTTTGCAGGATAATTCAATTCGAGATCGATTTTTGGAAAAGCACGCAAATGAAGCTACTCCGACATTACTTCCTTCCCATTCGAATCTTGTGAAAATGGAATTCGATAGTTTATGTAAGGCTGTAGACGCTTGGAAAGGCGCACATGACGCTGGTGCTCTGGCTAGAAGGGAAGCAGAAAAATTAGATGTCGCTGCACCTGGAAGAGGTCATTCAACAGATGTTGAAAGGCTAGAAAGAAGAAAAGCCCAACAAGAAAAAGCACTTGAAGGATTTTCTGCTAAAATAGAAAAACAACAAAAACTCGGACATTTAATTCAGGATAATTGGACTCATGTTGAAAGTTTATTGAAACAAATTTCCCAAGCAGTAGAAAAAAATGGTTGGAAAGAAACCAAAAAAGCGAGCAAGGAAATCACATGGATTGTATCAATGGATGCAGCAAAAAGAACATTTGTCACTATTCTACCTGATGAAAATTCTCAACCAAATGGCCCTCAAGTGACTCTATCTTTGGACGAAACTGTACATCAAAATGCACAAAGGCACTTTGAAGCCGCAAAAAAACAAAAAGACAAAACTAAAGGTGCTGTTGAAGCACTAGAAAATACAATAATCGAACTTAAAAGAGCAAATAAAAAAGAAAAGAAAGCTGAAGAAAGTGGAAAAATCGGAAAAATCAAGAGAAGTAAGCGTCTGTGGTTTGAAAACCATCGTTGGAGTATGACTGCTGGAGGGCATCTTTTAGTTGGTGGAAAAGATGCTAAAGGAAATGATGCTATTGTCAAGAAGCATCTTTCCGGCCAAGATATGTATCTTCATGCCGATATCCATGGCGCTCCAAGTTGTAGTCTTAGAGCAAATCAAGGTTTCATTATTGACGAACATAGACCTGCTCATATTCCAGATTATATTCCTGCTTTCAAATTGGTTGACAAATTAGGTGATGAAAGAATAAATGATGAAAAATTGTTAGAGGCTGCAACATTATCACTTTGCTGGAGCAGAGCATGGGCAAGTGGAGGAGGACATGGAACAGTATATTCTGTAAAACCCGCACAGGTTTCAAAGACCGCCCAAACAGGTGAATATGTTGGCAAGGGTGCTTTTATTATTAGAGGTAAAAGACAGTGGTTCAAGGATTTAGATGTCCAAATGGGACTAGGACTAGTTTCAATTAATGGAGTCCCATTGCTCATGTGTGGTACTTCTGAAAGAATTAAATCAATATGTCAAAGATATGCAATTATTTCTCCCGGAATAACCAAGAAAGATAAACTTGCAAATAGAATCTACAAAAATACGGGATTGATGACTGATGATATTTTATCTGTTCTTCCCGGTGCAAGTGAAATTATAGAGGACAATGGAATTTTCTCAAAAATTAAAGAAAAAATAATTGAAGAAGAATAATCAATTTCTACGTCGATTATTTCTTCTTCCACCATTTGATTTTCTCCCACCACGATTGTTCCTACGGCCTTCTGACCTTCCACCTTGATAGCCCTCTTGTGATTTCTTACTTGGCTTGTAATTTTTACCTCTAGCCTCACCCCTATATCCTCTAGAATTGCTTCCATCTTTAGATTCTGAAGAGTTATTGTTTGCCCTTCTACCTCCGCTACGGCCTGTGCCACTTCGACCTCTTCCTCCGCCACGGTTTCCTCCGCCACGATTTCCTCCNCCACGGTTTCCTCCNCCACGNTTTCCTCCNCCACGGTTTCCTCCGCCACGATTTCCTCCGCCATGACGCCCTGAAGAGCGCTGGTTTCTATGACCGTAATGGCCTTGNTTTCTATNATTTCTATTTCGACTTCCATAACTCTGTCGCCTTTTTGGTGCGATGAATTCTACTTCAAACTCAGGTAAATCTGAAAATTCTGGGGGCTTAAATTCAACATTTATGCCGACTTCTCTTTGAATACGACCATAAGATTTCTTCTGAGGCTTTTGCACCAATGATATAACAACACCACTGGCTCCACCTCTGGCAGTTCTCCCGCTTCGATGTTTGTATGCCTTGGCATTCTCGGGCGGATCATAATGAATAACACAATTGATCCCCTCAATGTCAATTCCTCTGGCAGCAACATCGGTTGCAATCAATGCCATACATTCCCCATATTGGAAACGTTTCATTGCCCCATCTCTCTGTCTTTGCGATAACCCACCGTGTAATATTTCGACACCTAAACCGTCATATTCTAAATCATCGCCTACTCTATCAACGCCAGCCCTTGTACGGCAAAAGACGATACTGCGTCCGCATTTGCGGATTATTTCTGATGATATTGGTGATTTTTTAGAGTTAGGCATTAACCAAAAATGATGTTCCATGCTTTCTATACTAACCTCTTCGGGTCCAACGTGAATAGTTACTGGATTTGTTTGGTAATCTCGAACAAGTTCAGCAACCTCATCATCTAATGTCGCACTAAACAGAATGGTTTGTCTGTCTTTTTTACACTCATCAAGAATCTGACACACTGGTTGCATGAATCCCATATCTGCCATTCTATCTGCTTCATCTAAAACTACAATTTNTGTATCTTCCAAAGACAAAGAACCTCTTTCAAGTAAATCAATCAGTCTTCCAGGACATGCAACCAATATATCTACACCTCTTTCTAAGGCTCTAAATTGCTTATTGTAGGATACACCACCATATATTGCATGAACATATAATTCCATCTCCCATGCTAACGGTTCGAGAACTTTGTAAATCTGTTCTGCTAATTCTCTAGTCGGTGTGAGGATTAGTGATGTAGGCATACCAGGTCTTGCTGGTTTTGTCCTTTCGATTAGTGGTAGNCCAAAAGCGAGTGTTTTACCTGAACCTGTTGGTGCACGACAACAAACATCATGACCTAGCATTCCATCAGGAATAGATTCTCTTTGAACTTCGAATGGTTCCTCAATTCCTTGCTGACGCAAAGCGTTGGCAATTCTTCCGCTAACTCCCAAGTCTGAAAACGAAACCATGCCCTCACCATTTGTGGCCGCCTTCCAACCCTATTTGATACCCGCAGTAGTAATATAGCCTAAATCAGTAAATTAAGCGATTTTATCGTAGTGTCGAATGATTTAATCTCTCTTAACCAACATTGCAACAGCATTACCGCCACCAAGACATAATGTCACAATACCAGACTTTGCATCTGTTCTTCTCATTACTCCAATCATAGTTATCAAACATCTAGTTCCGCTACTTCCTAATGGGTGACCTAAACTAATCGCTCCGCCATGCAGGTTGAATCTTTCACTAGGTATTCCAATCTCTTTTGCAACCGCACAGGATGCTGAAGCAAATGCTTCATTATGTTCATAGATATCTACATCTAGAACTTGTAAAGAATTTCTCTCAAGTAGCATTTCGATTGCTGGAATTGGGGCACTCATTACTCGTTCCGGTTCAACTCCACTAGTACAATAATCTTCGACATAAGCAATGATTTCCCAACCTTGCTCGATTGCAAATTCATAATCTGCAAGTAAAATAGCACTTGCTCCATCGTTGAGAGTACTAGCATTGCCAGCTGTAACTTGACCCTCTCTGTTGAAAACAGGACGTAATTTAGAAAGTATTTCCATGGAAGTATTTTCCTTGATGCCTTCGTCCTTTGAAACATTAATCGGTTCGCCTCTTCTCTGAGGTACTTCGATTGCAAATGATTCCCAATCAAACCATCCTGAATCCCATGCATTAGCGGCCCTTTGATGACTTCTTACAGCGTATTCATCCGAATCTTGTCTNGTAATTGCACTTTCATTAGCAACTGTTTCTCCAGTATTCCCCATATGAATGTCATTGTATACATCCCAAAGTCCATCGTGAATCATAGAATCAATTAATTTTGAATCTCCCATCTTTTTGCCTTTTCTTTGGCCCATCAATAATTGAGGGGAATTGGACATACTTTCCATTCCACCNGCAATAATCGCTTTACTACTTCCTGCGCGAATACTGTTTGCAGCTAGCATTGCTGCTTCAAGAGAACTACCACAAACCTTGTTGATAGTTGTGGCAGGAGTTGTTACTGGCAATCCCGCCCCTAAAGCAACCTGTCTGGCAGGATTCTGCCCACTTCCTGCTTGAAGTACTTGACCAAATAAAAAATCATCAATGATTCCGCTGGATGGATTAATTCCTGCCCTTGAACATAATTCCTTGACAGTTAATATTCCTAATTCAACGGCGGAAAAAGAGGATAGTGAACCCATAAATGATCCAATAGGAGTTCTAGCAACTGCACAAATAGCGACCCTAGATTTCCCCATAGACCGGCTAAAGTGGTACTTGTCTTGAATGTGCGCATGTAATAATCCTATCCAAATAGAGAGAAGGGTTGATGAAAGAAAAGTTCTGCGAGTGGCATGGCGAAATTCAAAACCGATTTTGAAACAGATAGAGAAGCGAATCAGATGAGACATGTCGAAGTCGAAATTGACTTCACGCCCAATGCTCTTGCATCAATCCTTTATCGCCAAGGCGATACAGTAATTCTAGCCTGCTGTACCAAAGATGCAAGATTGCCTGGATGGTTTCCTAGAGACTCAACCAAAGGATGGGTCCATGCAGAATACTCGCTTTTACCAGGATCTACTGATTCAAGGTTTAGAAGAGAAAGACGTGGCGCTAAGGGGAGAACACAAGAGATTGAGAGATTAATCGCTAGATCTCTAAGAGCCGCAGTAAATCTTGAGGCTTTAGGACCTATTTCGCTAAACATCGATTGTGATGTTCTCAATGCAGATGGAGGTACTAGATGTGCTTCAATCACAGCAGCCAATATCGCATTAAGGCTGGCAGTTAGAAGATTGATTGCTCAGGGTATTTGTTTACCTTCTGACCTACGACCAAATGAAGAGCAAAAGAAATCAGGTTGGTCCGCCCCCAATCTTTCTGATAAAGAAAGAGAAAACCATGAAAATGATGTTATTCCACATGATTTAGCAGCACTATCTGTTGGTTTGATTGATGGTGAAGTATATCTAGACTTAGATTATGTTTTAGATTCAAATGCCGATGTCGATATGAATGTAGTAAAAACTAGTGATGGAAAATATGTTGAGATACAAGGTACTGGAGAAGAATCTACCTTTTCTAAGGAGGAACTCTCCGCATTACTATCACAAGCAGATGCTGGACTTGAAGCATTATTTGAAGCCCAAGTGGCCATTTTAGACGGGATTGAGTGAAGTTTCATTACTAACTTTTTTCGGAAGGCTTGAAATGCCAGTTGTCCTCGCCACGCTTACTGGGTAGGTAGCTTAGTTGGGAGAGCGCAGCACTGAAGATGCTGAGGTCGCCGGTTCAAGTCCGGCCCTACCCACCATTAATTGCTAAATTTCTATGTTTTTAGTTTAAATCATAGNTTTTCAATCGTTGGGTTCATGTGCTAGATACCTTTCTGCGCGTCATGGGCGATGAAATTATTGAACACGCCGAGGTTATCGAAGAGGTTGATACTGAGCAACGAGCAAGAGATAAAGTGGCTCGTGAAATCAGTGAAATCAGAAGAAGAAGAACCAAAACTGAAAAGAAAAGATTCCTATCTAACAAAGAGGACTATGTATTATTTGCAGGCATAGGTTATGGTCTATTATTTGCATTGGTCATTTTTGGTATGTCTAGTGGAATTTTTGGATCTTCAACAACTTTAGATCATAAAGCATCCCAAACATTCCTAGATACTGGAGAGGAATGTGAAGATATTGCTGATACTCCTTGGATACATATTTTCCCTGAAAATGACTTAGAATACATGTCTCTTGCTGGGCATAATCTTGTAGATGGATTTGCCTTAATGAATTACACGATTACTGAAGTTGGAAACTCTGAATGGCAAGGCGTTAGTGAAGAAGTTGTTAAAGAAGTTGATGATGGAAGAGCATACCTTAAGGCTCCATTCGACTCTCTAGGAGTTGGTGAATATGAGATTGATTTTGAAGTTACAATCCTCAATTCTAGCAACCTTACTACTGCAAGTGTAGTTGAAGATGGTTCTAAGATCGAAAAAACCATTATGTTTGAATTAGAAATTACTGATGGTGGTTTCTTCTCTTTCTTACCATTTGTAGACTCAGATTCTAGAAGTGAGGTTAGAATAACTGATGCTGGTAGTAGAACCTGCTGGACAACCAAAGATTTAGGTGACTGGGGATACATATTGATGGCTGCTGAATTAGGTGGAGGAAGAGAAACCGCAATGTTAACCGGTGGAACTGCAGGCATACCTGCATGGTGGATGGCATTTATTTCACTGTCTTTGTCTGCCGTAACTCTACTTGTAATATATCCAATAATGTACAAAATTTACCACCAAGATACTGATGATGTACTTTCAAGAACACACATCTCTAGACTAGTTGAAGATACACTGAGTAAAACTGCTAAACGGCTAAACATTCTAGTTGATTGGGAATTATATAAATTTGAATCACGAGAATTATCGATAGATATAATGGTTCCATACAAGAACACTGACGCTACACTTTCTGATAGTAAAGATGTAAGAGCGGAAGTATTGAGAGAAATCCTTGAAGAATTTGCTATTTTTAGAGTGTTCAAACCTGTCCAACTAACTGTTAGGACTATTGGAATAAATCAAGCGATTGATTTCGACAGTGGAGTAGGAGTTGGTACTGGGGCTGAAGGTGCGACATTGGATGAAGAACAAGACTATTCTAGTTTCTTTTCTGAACTCCATACACTATCAAGGGTTGAAGATGAAGTAAGAGATAGTCTTGATTTATTCTTTACTAGAAGAAGTGATGTTAAGATGGAGGGTGCCGTAGTTACCAGCGATGATAGTGTTATCTTTGTCTCCGTTATTTATCGACCTACACAACGTTTTGCTTTCTTTAGATTTAAGAAAACTACTGATGAAGTAGAAGTCGAACTTTATCGATATATCTCTGAAAGAAATAATGATCTTTTGGGAAGTCAGGAATTAATTGTCAAAGCAAGAAATCAAATTTCCACATTAGCCGACCGCTCCGGAGCAGGTCGAGTAGAAAGTGGCGGTAAAGATGATGACAGGATTGTTGCAGTTGCAAAACAAGACGGACTTGGAGGTAAAATGCTCCAGACTAAATTCTTAGGAGATACCTTGTCGACTGTCGAATATATGGCTAATGAAAAGCGTGAAATGATAAATAAATGGGGATTCTGGGGATTAATTGTCTTCGTATGGATTCCATTTATGGCATCTGGAGTTCTTGTTGGTGCAATGCTCGGTCTACTCTCTAGAATGCAATTTTCAAGAGTTTTAGCTGCCACATTCATTGGTGGAGCAATTGCATCTGTAACTTGGGCATATACTGCTGAGGGAATTGTAAAATTCATGCACCAGTATAAGTTAGAGGCGGTTATTCCTCTAATTATTATCGTATTTATCGGGGCTGCATTCCTTCACATAAGATCAACCAAGGTCAGAAGACAAACTGAGTTATTCGAAGATACTTTACTAGATAATTTCCATGCTGATGTTCATGCAAAGTATGGTGAAGACTGAATAAGTGGTGAAAGGTTTGTTACCTCTTTCTAGAATTAGTGGTAATGAAAATTCCTGCGGAGATAATTCTACTCTGGGGATTATCACTGTTAGCGATAGAGCAAGTAACGGAGAGTATGAAGACGAAGGAGGGCCCGCAATATTACAGTTTTTTGAGGAAGCATTGGCTAGTTCTGCTGATGTAATTTATCGATGTATACCTGATGATTTAATCACAATTAAACAAACATTGATTGAACTTGCAGATGAAATAGGCTGTGACGTGATAGTTACTACTGGAGGTACAGGTCCTGCCGAAAGGGATGTTACTCCTGATGCGACAATTTCAGTGTGTGATAGAATCTTAGATGGATTTGGAGAACAAATGCGAAGTATTTCATTGAAATTTGTCCCCACAGCAATTCTTTCTAGACAGGTTGGTGGTACGAGAGGAAATTGTTTGATTTTCAATTTGCCAGGTAGACCAAAAGCAATCAGAGAGACAATTGACGAAATATGGAAGGCTGTTCCTTATTGTGTTGACCTATTACAAGGACCTTATATCGACATGAATGACGATATATGTAATTCATTTAGACCACCAAACTCTAGACGTATATAGAAGGGTTAATTGAATACCGTTGATTGGTAAGTTTGATAATTATGAGCGTCAGTAGAGACCTGCTTATTTGTGGAGCGACTATGGTTCTTCCAGAACAAACAATTATTGGAGATTTAAGAATTCGTGATGGTAAAATTTCCCAAATATCAACTGATGAAAAAATAGAGCCAGAAGAAGGTGAACATTTTGTCGACGGTACTGGTCTACACCTACTGCCTGGTTGTATTGACCCACAAGTCCACTTCCGAGATCCTGGACAGCCAGAAAAAGAAGATCTGGGTAGTGGTTCAATTGCTGCAGTAACCGGTGGTATCACATCATTCCTAGATATGCCAAATAATGTTCCATCAATTACCAATTTGGAAGGAATGAAAGGTAAACTTGAAACCGCCTCAAAAAAATGTGTCAGTAATTATGGTTTCTTTATTGGTGCAACAGAAGATAACGTTGAAGATTTACAAGAAGTAGTAGGCACTAGAGATAATCCTATTGCGATTCCTGGTATTTGCGGAATTAAAATTTTCATGGGCGTTTCTACAGGTACACTTCTAGTTTCAGACAAAACTGCGCTTGAAAGAATTTTTACAGAAACTGCTGGTTTAATTGCGGTTCATGCTGAAGATGAAGACAGAATGAATGAGCGTAGAAAATTGGTTGAAGGCCGCACAGATGTTGCTGCCCATGCCTATTATAGAGATGATATAACAGCCTTATTAGCAACAAAATTATCTGTTGAATTAGCAGTTAAAACCGGCCACAGATTGCACATTCTTCACTTGACATCTGGCATTGAAGCGGACTATCTAGCTGACTACTGTAAACTGCCATCCAATTCTGAACAACACCCTATTATAACTACTGAAGTTCTTCCACAACATCTAACTTTTGATGAAACCGATGTCGATGAAAAAGGAGTTAGATTACAGATGAATCCACCCATTAGGTATTCAGCAGATAGAGAAATTCTGTGGTCTAGATTGCAAGATGGAACAATACAGTGTATCGCAACCGATCACGCACCACACACCTTAGAAGCCAAATCAAAAGGATTCCCTAATGCTCCAAGTGGTATGCCTGGTGTTGAAACATCTCTTGCTGTAATGCTAAACTATGTCAATGAAGGAAAGTGTTCACTAGAAGATGTGGTTCGTTGGATGTCTAGTAACGTCGCTGATTGCTATCAAATGATAGGTAAAGGTAGATTAGAAGAGGGGTATGATGGCGATGTGGTCCTTGTCGATATGAATCATAGCGCAATTGTGAAAGATGAAGATTGTTGGACTAGAGTTGCTTGGAATCCTTTCGCTGGTAGAGAATTAGTTGGATGGCCAGTTCTAACTGTGGTTAATGGAACACCGGTTTTTGAAAGAAACCAAATCACTGGACATAAGGGCAAGATTTTAGTCGAACCTGGAGTTGTTGGAGAACCTATTTTGATGAGCCCTTGGAAATAAGAAAATAGCCATTTTCTGCCCAAAAATTGGGAAATAGGTTAAAAGTAGATTTATCTTCAAAGCTTTGAGGAGACTTAGATGAGCGAAGGATTAGAAGAAACTCTTGGAAGCGGATATCAACAGATAATTATTGGATTTATTGTATTCATTATTGGTGCAATATGGGGCGGAATACAAGCAGATGGTGATATGACTGCATCAGATGTATACTGGCCAGCATTTACTATGCTAGCAGGTGCAATGATTACAATGTTAGGCATATCTTTTGGAACTGAACATGAAGATGACAGAACCAGTGATTTGATGGCTGCAATAAATGAATTGACAGCAAAGATGGAAGCTTTAACAGGCGGCGAAAAAGATAATTCAGAAGAATAATCAATCTAAATTATACAGTTTGGAGTATTTTTCTTCAACATAATTTAGGAATGGTTCGGGCGAAGGTGGCATGCCTGTGGCATTTTCAATTAGTTCACTTGGAGTCCATTTACTGCCTTCTTCATGAATTCTAGGCCTTAACCAATCCAACAAACTTGACCAATCTCCCGACTCGATGATAGTATCTATGTCTCCTAAATCCTCGGACATGGCTTGTAATAATTGAGAAGCGTACAAGTTGCCCAAAGTATATGTTGGGAAATACCCAAATGCACCCATAGACCAATGTATGTCTTGTAAACAGCCCTTAGTATCATTAGGTACTTCTAATCCAAACCACTCTTCAAACATTGAATTCCATAGTTTAGGTAAATCATCAACCGATAAATTATCATTGAAGATTTGCTTTTCAATTTCATATCTCAACATTACATGTAGATTGTATGTAACCTCATCGGCTTCAACTCGGATAAATCCTGGTGTGACACTATTGGCTATTTTATTCAAATCTTCAGGAGTCCAATCCGGAGAATCTGGGAACTGCTGTTTGAACCAAGGTAGAGTTACATGCCAAAAAGATGGAGTACGACCGATTTGATTCTCCCAGAACCGACTTTGGGATTCGTGAACACCTAAGGAAACCGCATCTCCTCGAGGAGTAAATGAATGTTCTCTGGACAAACCCTGCTCATATAATGCATGACCTGTTTCATGCATAACAGCATACAAGCAAGAGAATGGATCTTTCTCATCAAATCTGGTAGTGAACCGCGTATCTCCTGGCCACAATCCTGCTGAAAAAGGATGAGTAGAAATATCCATTCTTCCACCTTCAAAATCAAATCCCATTGCATTGGATACCTTCGTACAGAATTCAGTTTGACCTTCTATTGAAAATGTCATTTCTTCGGGTAAAACTGGGTCAGGGGTTACTTCTTTTGCCTTCATAATTTTATGTAACAGGGGAACTAAACGCTGTTTTAATCCATCGAATAATGGGTCATAATCGTTAACTGTCATACCTACTTCAAATTCATCTAAAAGAACATCATACGGCGTTGTTTCGATCCCATAAAATTCTATTTTTTGCTTAGTCATATCAATCAATTTCTGTAATGTATCCCTAAATAAATCAAAGTTTGATTCACTTCTAGCTTGTTGCCAAGCCAAAAGAGCAGCGGATTTTGTTTTGGCAAATTCTGCAACAAATTCAGATGGCAACTTACTAGCTTTTTCAAATCGCCTTTTGATTTCTTTGACATTAGATTTCTGATCTTGATTCAATCCTTCATTCTTTGATAATTTATCAACCAATTCACCCAATAATGGGTCAGTTATTCTTAGATGCTGTTCTTTGGCAAGCCAAGATAAAATTTCACCTCTGGATTGAGCACCATTAGGTGGCATAATCGTTTCTTGGTCCCAACCTAAATGTCCCTGTAATGCTCCAATTCTATGAATATCTTTGACTCTTGAAATAAACTCTTGGTAATCATCCATATACCACCCAAATGCTACTCACTCATCAATACTTTCACCGATTTTATTTTCATTAAAATGTAAATTCGGCCACACATTCAAGACTAACTACCTATTCCGGATATTCATGGGCAAACCATCTGAAGGGAAGGATGGAAAAAAACCCGACTTGGATGATGACGATTTAGTCGATGTTATTGACTCAGTGATCAATAATTCATCCGAGCAAAAAATTAATTCTAAATCTACTGAATATGAAGAAAATAGTGAACAATTACTAGCCACAAGTGCCAAAATGGTTGTCGAAACATGCATGGACATTAGAAGAGGAGAAAATGTACTAATTGTTTGTGACCCAACAACCGGCGCAATAGGACAGGCATTACATGAAGCGGTCACTGAACGTTCCGAAAGAGTACTACTAATTGTCATGCCAAAAGGTAGACATCATGGGGAAGAACCACCTACACCAGTAGCCAGTTTGATGAGACAACAGCAAGTGATTTTGGCACCAACTCGATATTCGCTAACACATACACGTGCGATTCGTCAAGCATTACGAGATGGGGCAAGAGTCGCCACAATGCCAGGTATGACTGAAGAAATGTTTACTCACGGCGGAATGTCTGCAAATTTTAATGAGATAAAGAGAAAAATTAGTAATTTAGGACCATATCTAAGGCGAAGAAGAATAATTAATGTAAAATCAGACAATGGAACTGATATTACATTCGAAGTTAATTGGAGAGAGTGGAAATTAGATGATAATGGAATTTGTAATAGACCAAGAATGCTGACAAACCTCCCTGCTGGTAAGGCGTTCATTATGCCTCGTGAAGGAACAATGAACGGCAAAGTGATTATCGATGGTTCGTGGGATGCAACTCTTCTAGATGAAGAAATAGAACTAGAGATAGAAAATGGAATTGTAATCGATGTTAAAGGAGGTACTACTGCGGCAAATATTCGACAAGAGTTTGGAGAAGTTGCTAGAAAACTACGTTCAAAAGACCGAGAAAATGTTTGGACTGTGGCTGAATTTGGATTTGGAGTAAATGAACAGGCAAGATTGGGTGGAAATGTTCTAGAAGATGAGAAGAGATTAGGGACTTGTTATTTCGCAATTGGCGATAATTCAGCGCTAGGAGGAAATTCAGCAGTTGGAATACATATTCCAGGAGTGATAAAGTCGCCTAGTGTTTGGTTAGATGATACCCAAATATTAGACAGTGGAAACTTCATCTTAGAACTTTGATTATCCTAAGTTTTGTCCACCACAAACAGGACAATAACGCCAATAAGGGTCTAAACCAATTCCACAACCACGGCATAAAACTCCGGAACGAATAGTTGGTTGAACTGGCTGGTTCCAGTTATTTTGATTGATTGGTTGGGGTCTTTGAACAGGTTGATTTTGATTCATTGGCCTTGGATAAACCGGTTCTTGATTCAATTGAGGAGCACGATTAATTGGCTGAGATTGCTGCTGAGGTTGGACAATGTTTTGTTCCTGAGGCATAGGTGTTTCCCGTTTGTTAACCGGTCTTCTAACTGGAGATACTGGTCTAGGAAGTGATGCAACCTTTTCAGCAACTGGAGAAGATATGAATTCAGAGAGAGAAACCTTTCCATCTTGATCGGTATCAGCTTGTGAATGTAACTCTTCAGTTTCTTCTATTGAAAGGCCTGTAACCTGTGATAATTCCTCGACTGAAAGGGTTCCATCATTATCAACATCTGCTTCAATAAAATGCTCTGCAGCACTAACAAAAACTTCTGGCTCAGGTTCAGGCTCTGGTTCTGGCTCAGGCTCTGGTTCAGGCTCAGGCTCAGGCTCAGGCTCAGGTTTAGGATCAGATTCTGAATTAATTGAGATATCAAAGGCACCATCAAAAGCATCTTGAGTTACCTTAGCAGCTTTCTTTTCAGTAACATTCTCTTTAGTTACTGCTTTTGGTTTGACTTGAACTTCGCTCGGTTTAGAGAAATTTGGTAGTGGAACTGAATCATTAACTTCCGAACTATCTCGGTTTACTGGTAAAACAACATCACTTACTTCAGGTTTGATTTTTTCCTGTGGCTTAGGTGTTGGTGGTTTAACAGAAGATGGAACTGAAACATTTGATTGTGCTAAATCAGGGATAGGCAGTGCATGTCCAATAACATCTAATGAGGCATCTAATTGATCTGCAATGTCAATTAATTTTTGAACATTTGATTGAGGATTATCAAGTAAACTCATTAAGCCAAAATAATATTTCAAGACTTCACTTCCGCCACCTGTTTCTTGAGCGATTGCTAAAATCTTGATAATTTTCATTGGATTGGCTAATTTCTTCAGTGATTCAAAATCTGATTGGGATAAATCCGGTTTCGGGCTTGAGGATTCTTGACCAAGCGAGTCAGGCAGTCCTAAATATGTCAACAGTGGATCAGGAAAGCTCATCAACCCCAAATGTCCAGAAACGAGATAGTATATCTCTCCGCCCTCACAATTCATTCTTTCACTTGCCGCTATGAAATCAAAATCTCCGGGCAGTAAGACAATGTCAGATACAGTAGCAAAGAACTTAGTCAACGCATCTGATACCTCCATTTCCATCAACTGATGTACGATATCTGAAGACTTCGTAATGCCAAAATAGGCTGATGTTTCATCAACCTCTATTCCATCTGGTAAAGAGGCGCCTTCCAATATCTCAGCCGACATAAACACACCTCACTAAATATCGCTGATTTCTCTTAATATGAAAATACATGGCTCCAATCACAAACTTTCATCTATTTTTCCCAAGGTTAATGATTGCCCTAGACTGTGGCGCATTCCAACCATTACCTTGTAATTCCATCAGTACTTCTCGTTCAGATTTCTTTTCTCTGAGTGATGTTACAACCCATTCAATGGCAGACTCTCTGTCGGCTGGATCAACTCCTTCAAATATCTCCATATCGACATCTAATTTTGCCTTACGGACTTTCTTTCCATCGATTTCATTAGCCTTCAATCGCTTAGCCTTCTGATTTACATTTCTAGGATTTCCCATTCCACTAGATATTGGTTTATTTGGAGCTCGTTTAGGTCCTCTAGGGCTTGTATTTCGAGAACCTCTTGGTGGCCCTCTTTGTGGCCCTCTTTGTGGCCCTCTAGGTGGAATATTTCTTGGAGGACCTCCGGAAGGTCCTGAAGATGAACTGGCTTGATTAGACCTATTAGAACGCAAATCATTAAGGAAACTTAGAGGCTCATTTTGATATTCTACATAATCATCTTCGTCCTCATACCAATCTTCGTCATCTTCTCTACCACCTAGCAATGAAATTACGATAATCAATCCGATTAAACTAGAGACACAAACAAGAATGAATACCAAAATGTTCATTCCAAAAATTGTCACACTATCATTTGCACTATCTGATACTTCTAACGGACAACCATCAATATATCCATCAGGACCTCTTGCTTCAGTTGGACAATTATCTAAACTGTCAACTATCCCGTCTTCATCAGTATCTTTCTCATTAGCAGCACAACCATTCGAATCAACTAAGTCTCTGTATGCAGATTTTGTATTTGGGCATAAATCTGGATTGTTTCCAGATTGATTATCACCATAACCATCTCCATCAACATCTCTCCATTGAGTAGGATCTGTGATGTTAAAATCTCCTTGCCCATTAGGTGACGCGAACCAATCTATACCATTAGGGTCTGACCACCCATCTCCGTCGCTATCGACACACCCGAGCCTATCTTCGAATGATGTCCCGTTCTCATTAACACAGTCATCGGCATTATTCCCTAGTAAATTATCACCATATCCATCATTATCTGTGTCTAGCCATTGCGTTGAATCATTAGGGAATGGATCATTGTTATCATCGGTACCATCGCCATCAGAATCTACACCCGCCAAAACACATCCCACACTATCTACTGCGGCTCCAAGAGTAGTGTTAGGGCATAAATCTACAGAATCAAGAACTCCATCGCCATCAGTATCTGTTTGTGTTGCAGAACAACCTAAGCTGTTGACTGATTCACCAGAGGGAGTACTTGGACACTGGTCTTGGAAATCAAATACTCCATCTCCATCTAAATCTACTTCCTTTTGCGCTTGACTACATCCATCTGCATCAACCGCTTCGCCTGTAGGCGTCAAACTACAAATATCTACATCATTGAATATCCCATCACCATCATCATCGATTTGATTTTGAGCACATCCGTTCAAGTCAACAATTAACTCTGTGTCAGTATTTGGACATTGATCTTCATCGTTGATAACATAATCTCCATCATCATCATTATCATCAATAATACGGCACCCTAAGCCAAGAGTTCCATTTACTACTCCAGATTGGTATGGACACTTATCTGCCTGATTTCCGAACTGTTGATCGCCAAATCCATCGCCATCAGTATCTTTCCATTGTGTATTATCAAAAGGAAATGCATCACCAGACTGATTTTCCCTAAGGCCAGTAGAAGAATTAGTGTCAAATGAATAGATGTCCATAAAGCCATCACCATCGGTATCAAGACATCCGAAAAGAGGATCACTGGAATTACCAAATGTCAATGGACATCCATCTAAATAAAACCCTACAGCATTACTTCCGTTATAGAAAGATGTGAAATTATCTGGGAAACCGTCACCATCAGTATCATTTACAATAGCAATATTATCAGGGAAGGCATCTGGATTTGTTGCATTCATTGAACTATTATCACCAAAGCCGTCTCCATCTGAATCAGCCCACTGGGTAGGGTCAAAGGGCCACTTATCTGCACCATCAATCTCTGTCCAACCCGGACTAGGGTCGGAGTATCCATCAAAATCAGAATCTAAACAACCATTACGGTCAAATCTTGAAGTTCCATAGTCAAACCTACAGCGGTCTCCACCTATCAAATCTGAGGTATTATCTCCAAATCCATCTCCGTCCCAGTCTAAGTATTGTTTCCAATCATAAGGGAATGCATCTCCTGGTTGAGCATTAGTATCATACCATGTTGTACAGCAATCAGGGCCATGATTATCTCCGTAACCATCTCCATCAGAATCAAAAACCTGCTTCCAATTGTCGGTGAATATATCTCCACTTTGATAGGAAATTTTGTTGTCTGACCAACCATCCTGATCAAAATCTCCACAACCAGTTCTACCTAACCATGAAAAGCCTCTGATATTATTACACGTGTCAATACTATCAGCATAGCCGTCATCATCATAGTCATTACAACCGAATACCACAAGTGATGAAGTTCTATTTTCTGAAGGGCATGAATCGAATTGTGGCCCGAAAGGGTTGTCACCGTAACCGTCACCATCTGAATCTGTCCATTGACCTGAAAGATGAGGCAGATGATCAATTCTATCGAATATTAAATCTCGGTCAGAATCTACATAAAGATTTAATGAAATGATTTTATTTTCAAGATTATCAATTACTGCCAAATTAAGAGTGCCATTGCTATCAAAAATCGGATGTAGAGATGCAGATGAACTACTTATTGAATTGAATGACTGACTAAACCAGGGCGCGTTATTTAGATGAACTCCTTGCTTTTCTAAACTACTCCATTGTAATAATCCTGAATCATTATTAGTGGAGAAGAGGATATAATGTTCATCAGTTTGAGTTATACCTAGAGAACCTTGGTTCATTGAACTCAACTCAGTAGAAAATGAATTCCAATTGGCAGAGCCCTGTCTAAAATAAATTGAATTTGATTGGGAATTTACGACCATCACAGGATTTTCTCCTCCAATTAAATCCAAGTTCATATTGGACACTTGGCTTGTAGGTTGGTCGATTAAAACTCCATCCCAATCTTCATCTTGCCAGTCTTTTTCATAGAGGCTTAACGCTCCAGTGGAAGTTAATGTAGCAAAGATTAGATCTCCAGAATCTGTAATGCTCAATTTTATTTGGCTCTGTAAATCTGTCTCCGAACGAATTACAGAGCTACTAAGAGTAGTTCCATCCCAAGTCCATAAGGATAAATTGTAATCATTTCCGTCATAATCAATTAATCCAATTGCCAAATCACCATTTGGTAACCAAATTGCAGAATGTGAGTTTGAAACCGCTCTACCTGCAGAACCTAATGTAATAATATTCCATCCGTTGAGATTGGATGCATATTCAATCTGATCATTATTTGCATTTCTGTAAACCATATGAGTAGAGTTATTGGTACTGGTAAGTACGTCTATTGGAGACTCAATGAGAATTGAATTTCTAACATTTTCAAATGTCCAACCTGATGAAGTTTCTACATTCAAGTAAATTTGAGTATTTCCGTTTGTAGAGTAAGCGATGTGCTGCTGATCGTGTGAATCTAGAGAATGCCCGATAAATTCAGGAGATGTCCCTAAAGTTTGAACATCGAATTCCAATGCTGTCATCGACTTAGGAGTTCTAAGAACCACTCCATTGGAAGGGTCTGACATAACAACATAAGGTAGACCCGAAGAAGATACTGCCATAGAAGATGAGGAGTTACCAAGATTAAAATCAGTTAATGGATGACTAATCCATTCACCTGATGATGATCCATCATATGCGTTATCGAAAAGTATAGTTTCTATTTTGCCCTGATTAGATGATGAAACTAAAACACTGGTTTTACCATTGTAGGATACTTCTAAATCCAAAGAAACTAACTCACCTGCTATTGAAAAATTCTTATTTTCCCAAATATTTCTAGTATGAATATGATAATTCAATAAATGAGAATTAGATTGATCAGGAACTTCTTGGCTGAAAATAAAGTCATTAATTCCATCACCATCAAAATCTGCACCAGAAATTGAATTGATAGCAATATTCCCTCCACCACCAGATACAGTGTAGTGTTGATTTTCTAGACCAGATGAAGATCCCAAGTATAACTCAACGGTACCTGTAACTTGAGAACCTGAATGAGTGATTAAAACGTCACTATAACCATCGGAATTTGTATCTCCTGCAGATAAAATCTTGAGCCCTATTAGTTGGTTGATTTGACCAGTAACTACCATGTCAGGTTCATCATTTACTCCAGTTGAATTTCCGTAGAAAATCCAAATCATGCCGCTTTGGTAAGCATTTGAACCATTATATGGTTCTGAAATAAATACATCATCAAAGCCATCACCATTTATGTCTGAAACAATTTCTACCTCAAAGCCGAATAGAGTTCCTTGAAGATTAGATTGAAATGATTTATCACATTCAACAGAATAGCCATTTGAATTTCCATAGAATATTTCAACTGCTGAGTAACCTGAAGGACTGTTGATTGTTCCAGTATTGCTAACAACCAAATCATTGAAACCATCATTATTGATATCCCCTGATGTAGAAATTGAACGGCCAAAGAAAGCACCTTGAGTAATACTGCTTGGAGATTGTAAATCACCCCATGTATCGTTTTGGGTTGAACCATGGAACAAATATAATTCTCCTAAACCATCGACTCCAAGAGACAAGACTAGTAATTCATCAATCCCATCTCCATCTAGATCCTCTATTTTGTCCACATCGAAACCATAATTTTGATCGATTTCTGGAGGTGTTGATACACTAGCAATAATTTCAGGTTGACTTACAAGTCCAAAGTTTGAACCAAAATGAATATCTAATTTTCCATCATCTTGGTTAAACCCTGGAGAACCGATTACCAAGTCACTAAATCCATCTCCGTTGAAATCTCCAACAGTAATTCCTTGACCCATATGTTGGAAATCTTGTTGGCCGTAAAAAATCATATCGGGAGTTGTTGACAATCCATTCTGTGAACCATGATACACGTTTACTTTACCATTTGAAGTTCCTATTGGAGAATTACTTGGATCTGTAGATGATGTCCAAGTATCTGCATTAGGATGTGAAATAGCAACATCACTGTACCCGTCATTATTGAAGTCTCCATGAACTAATTCTCCAGAAGTCTGATTCTCAGTATCCGTAATAATAGAATAAATTGGATTTGGACTAATTTGATTTTTGTTATTTGCTAAACTTCGCTTGATCAGTATAGAAGAATTAGTTCCATCATAAGTAGATGAGGATAACTGAATTAAACCTGTCTCATCAAAATCCAATCCTACTTGTGGGCTTATTTCTTGGTCTGTAGAGATAATCTCACGCGTTATTGTTCCATTTACTGTTGAGTCAATATTCATCAAAATTACATCATCCGATTTAACATACATTACATTCACTACATCATTCTCATCGATATGTAATTCTAAGTCTTCTCCAACAGGACCATTGTCCAAAAGTCTAGTTATCCAAAATGTTCCGGTATAACTAACCTCGAATAATTGTCCAAGGTCATTTCTATAAACACCCCATTCTAAATCTGAGGATGTCACATCTAGTTCAATATGTGTTGCATTAACATTCTCTAAAATTGTTCGAGTATGCCATGAGTCTCCTGCTGAATATAAAGCGCTTTGAAGAGCAATTTGAGCTGCTTTGAGATTATTTCCATCTGCATAGAGTAATGTTTTCCTACCGTTTTTCTTAACTGCCAATGCACAATCGACTATATCGTCTACTGAGGGATAATTCGAAATGTCATCAACATGCATCAAGGTTTCAAAACCAGAAATATTCCTAGCCATGGTTCTTACCTGGCCCTCCATTGTAGTCCAACACATCTCTAATTGCTGGTATCCTGTAAATTCAATATCAGGAGTTCCTGGAGTTTGATTATTAGCGTCGAGAATAACATGGCTATTCCACAAGTCAAGCGCAGACTCATAACGAACTGTGGCATCAATTAACCCATCAATCGATATTTGTGAACCTGCAAAATCATGACCATAAAATGTACTATTATGGTCTACAAAAGGGTTACTAAACTGTGAACTCGCTTCTTCAAGAGAATTATTGATTTCTTCATGTGAAGTTATAATCGGGTTCATAGATTGGAATAAAAATAATGTGACAATCAATACAGGGACTAACGAGTTTCTAAGTGTCAAGACCCTCGCCATAAACTCTCGACAACATATACACTTGAAAAATACTTGTGTAATTATCCAACTGACCCCCGTAGGGGGTCAAACAATTAAATCCAATACAACCTTTGACAAATAAGTAATCTTTACGATGTATATGATGCGAGTGCTGATAATTGGTAACTCGGAGTTCCCAAAAAAAGAGATTATCGATGATTTANTATTTAATTCTGATAAAATTATTGCTTGTGATGGCGCTATTGAGAGATGTTTTGATGCTTCAATTACGGTTGACTATGTAATAGGTGACATGGATAGTTTGAATAACATTACAATTTCAAAATTATTAGAACTAGATATTGAAGTAAAAAAAATAGATGATCAAAATAACAATGATTTACAAAAAGCAATAAATTTTAGTGATGATATAGGAGCAAAAAGAATAGATATTTTTGGTGTTGAAGGAGGCAGTAATCAACACCAATTTGCATCATACTGGTGTTTGATGGAAACTGAAATAGAATGCTACATTCATCTAAGTGACTGCATTGTTTCTACTGTTAAAAGTGATGNAGTAAATCTTTCTATAGAAANCGGAAAGCAATTTTCTATCTTTGCAGTTGGTAGTTGTGATGGAGTAAATGTGACTGGTGGCAAATGGCAATTGAATAATGAAAAGTTACATCCAAATTCAAGAGGTCTGCATAACGTATCAGAAACAGAAGAAATTACCATTTCATGTGATAATGGAACCTTATTAGTTTTCAGAAGTAGGTGATTTTTTGTCTGGAAGATGAGATCTTATCATTTCTGAATAATCACCTTTCCCATCCCATAACATTGCTTTCTCATCAATTCTAGCTTTCTCTAGAGTTTTTTCAAAACCGCCCCAATCTTCGATTAATGCTAATTTAAAAGCAACCTTTGGAGTATATCCTGGCAAGAAATTGCGTAGGAAAAATGGAATTCTTCCAGGCGTTACTTTATTCACTAATTTAACAATTGAGGTGTTACATGTGGTAANAATTGAATGGTACCAAATTGGATTTTCCGCCAAAGAATTAACGCTTTTAGCAAGACTAAAGAGCAATTGTTTTTCTTTTCCGGGTGGAGTAATTGCCCTAAACATGTAATCTTTGTTACCTCTAGCATTGGTTCTTAAGCCTAAAAGATCTCTCTCATGCCCAACTAGTAAAAATAGTTCATAGTTGCGCCACATACCATCCCAAGGATGGTATCTTTGTCCTTTGATTCTTCTCGCTTCAAAAGAAAATGAAAGACATGTTCCATCATTAAATTCTACAGTTAGAAATGTATGTGCTAAACCATGAATCTTATGGAAATGATCTACTACAAACCAAACATCTTTGATTTCATTNACATTAACAGTTATTTTTTCGTCCCAATTTTCATCTCTATCTTTTGTTGTTCTCCAAAAGAAATCCCTTACATTGAAGAAGGTCACATTATCTCCATCTATTTCTGCTTTAGATTGAAATTCACAGTCGGAATTCCACTCTACTCCTGTTCTCGGTTTCTTTGGATATACCCTAATCAGCCAAATCAACAAAGATGTTAACAAAAAAACAATGAAAACCGTGAGTGAAATTGTCCAAAAACTTCCAAAGAGATCGATGCCCATTAANTCCAGAGCTTCACCACCTATTCCAGATTCTAAGGTCTTCATCCCACCAATCATGATTTCCATCTGGATGTTGTCTCCAAAGTACACCTTCATCATCAACAGTAGTTGGGAGGCCCTCGGTATCCGGAGACCCGTCTGGTAAAATCATAGGTTTTGGACCTAAATCTCTCATCTGTAAAACTTCCTTTTCATCTTTAACTCTAACCAAGAAGATGAATGCTAATAATGCAATGACAAAGCAAAGAATTCCTATCGAAATCCAGCCAACTGATTCGGTAGGCGTATCATCTCCAAAGGAACGGGAAGGAAGTTCTTCTGCTTCTGCTTCAGTTAAATTTAGACCTGGGAGTCTGATTATATTAACAGCATGAATAGTGTGAATCAATTCATTATTTATCACCTCAAGAGAAACTAGGTGAACTCCCGCTGGAAGTACCGAACAATCAAAAACTGAGATATTCGAATTTTCAACAACGACCCCCTGTAGCCTCCAAATTTTTACAAATGGNGTGAAATCGATAAGTTTAGAATCCGGCGTCATAGTAATCGAACAATCGGTATCTGTTGAATTACCATTTCCATTTGTAGTCAATGAAAATGCAGGTGCAGGACGATTGTNAATCGTCAAGTTAAGCCAATCCTCTGTTGTTTGAGATAAATCATTACGGTAGGTTTCTTTCAAGGTATAATCTCCAGCAGGCCACCTAGAGCAATCTAGAACATCTTGAGAATCCAGCACTGTAAATGGAGCGCCAGAGAATGTACGAATTCCTTCTGCTCCATATCTTGGTCCAGTCTCATCATAAAATATCCGATTGATAGTGCATTGATCTCCTGTTTCAATCTTTTCAGGTGCATTGAGAGCGAGCATTATTGTCGGGGTTTTTAGTGCAGGTGTTAATACATATGTAGGTAATTCAATAGATGTAATTTCTTCACCCGCTTCATTAATGATTGATAGTTNTAATTCATGTTCTCCATAAGCCCATGAATCATAAGTTAGNCTAGCATTGGATTGCCCTGAAAAAGACATTAATTGTGTTTCAACAACTTCCCTGTCTTTGTGTTCCCCAAATAATCTCAACTCAAGGTTGACAAAATCTTCAGTAGACATAACAACAACTATTCTAATTGCATCAATATCGCCATCTTGATTAGTATCTAAAGTATCATTTCTAAGGGCTACTAAAGTTAATCCAGCCTCTGCAAGAGGGTCTTCAGTATCTTCATCTTCCTGTGCTGNAACNNTACCTGANAATTGAGGTACGANAAGAGAGAATGATAATATCAAAAGCATAAATGATGCTTTTGTCGCTCGGCTATCAAGCATCTAAATCACCTCCCNGAGAGANTTGTGAATTCATTGATTCTAGGTTTTCTGGCTGGGGGAGTGGGGGTAATTGGTCTAATGGAATCATACCATTGTTAGCAATGTTTTCTTCGGTTAAAGTTTCAAAATCCACAGGGTGTTTGGAATCGAACATCTCTTCCTCTGTTAATTCTTGATCTGACCTTGCCATTTTAACTAAGAGTGCTAATAGTGCACCGACAATAAAACCAAGTCCAATTACTAAATATGTTAACCAAGATGCTGCAGGATCTTCACCCAAAATTGCAATCGCTGCTTTAAGCCCACCATAATCATCAGACCATCCATCTCCGTTGGCATCTGGACATCCTTGTAAGTCTCTGCTGGAATCTCCTGCTTGATNTGGACAATCATCTCTCATTGAACCAAGAGCTACGTCACCAAATCCATCACCATCACTATCTCGCCATTGAAGTGCTTCGTTAGGAAAAGAATCTGCTAAACCAAATGGATGGGCTAACCATGAATCTGTCGGATCAGACCAACCATCNCCATCTGTATCTCTACANCCTAAGCGGTCTAGGATTGAAGTCCCTCTTGANTCGGGACAGGCNTCACCTTGGTTTCCATTTATTTCGTCACCATATCCATCNCCATCACTATCTCTCCACTGAGTTGGTTCNTGATCAAACGTATCNCCTCTGTCCGACCAACCATCGCCNTCAGTATCGATNCAGCCCCATCTATCTCCACCTTCAGCAGGCCCNACAGATGTACCAGCATTNTCTGGNCANTCATCAGCAGTTGTTCCTTGAGGATTATCGCCTCTTCCGTCTCCATCTCTATCATGCCATTGAGTTGGGTCNTCAGGCCATGCATCNCCNGAACCACCTGGACTTGCTAACCAAGTTGANGTTGAATCNGACCATCCGTCNAAATCNGTNTCNGGACANCCCCATCTATCAAATGTTGANGAACCAACCGTNGTTCTACAACCATCNCCTCTAAATGATTCTCTCCAAGTTTGACCATCGAAATATTCCATGTTATCCCCAAAACCATCGGAATCGGTGTCGTGCCATTGGCTTCTTTCATCAGGGAAAGCATCTGCAAAACCATCAGGATGAGCAATCCAATCGTCTGTCGGATTAGAATAGCCATCCATGTCCACGTCTCGACATCCTAATCGGTCAAAAATTGAAATCCAACCAGATTCTACTTCTTCAGGAGTTGAAAATACGCAGACGTCTCCTTCAAAGCCAAATATATTATCACCATATCCGTCTCCATCGGTATCTCTATACTGTGATGGAACAAATGGGAAATCATCAATTTGAGTTGCCCCGTAAGTTTGGTTATCACCCCAGCCATCTTTGTCAGTGTCTCTCCATTGAGTTGGATTATCTGGGAAATCATCAATAAATAATGCTCCAAAGGTTTGATTATCTCCCCAGCCATCGTGATCTCTATCTTTCCACTGAGATGGTTCATTAGGGAATGCATCTGAGCCGTTTACTACTGTCCAATTTAAGTCTCCATCAGAAAAACTATCGCCGTCTGAATCAGAACAACCAAATCTGTCAGAAGAGGAAGTACCTGTTATGAAAGGACAAGAATCCGGGGTTGAAGCATTGATTAGCCATTGACCTATTCCCCATGCTTGATGAGTTTCATTCCACGCGGGGTCTTCCCAATTATCTCCGTATCCATCTCCATCAGTGTCTGTCCATTGTGTATTGTCATAAGGGAATGCATCTGCAAGTCCAACAGGATGTGCGAACCATTCTGTAATACCATCTAAACCGCCTGGATCTGCATCTGAGTATCCGTCACCGTCATTATCTAAACATCCGTATCTATCTAATGTTGAATAGCCTCTTTTGTAAGGACAAAAATCTCCTTGATAACCATCGACGTTATCACCAAATCCATCATTGTCAGTGTCTTGCCATTGCGATGGTTCGTTCTCAAATGCATCTGCGCCATTATTTGTATTCCAACCTGTTTCGGGATTAGAGTAGCCATCTGTATCTGTATCTATGCAGCCTTTACGATCATAAATAGAGGTCCCTGGAACTGTGTCACAGTCATCTTCTGAATCAATAAAACCATCCTCGTCTGTATCTCTGTCACCTGAATCAATTGATGCTGTTAAAGTGTATTGGATTGCATCATTACACCAACTATCTTTACCCTTAATTTTAACATAAACCCAATCCCCAGTAGGCATGGTTTTGCTTAGTGTTCCTGTAGGGTTATCATCACTTAGTGCAAGTGATGCAATTTCGGAGCCTGAGGAATCGTGAATAGAATAATCCCCTTCCCAACCATCTCCCCAAATACAAACAAGGCTTGGGTTTGGTAAGGTTCCTGAAAAGGAAATCTCAACGATATCTCCTTTGTAGGCATAAACTTTCCACCAATCGGTTTGATCAGTAGGAGAACAACCATCATCATAACAAACATAGCCAGAAGAAGAAACTCCCTCTGTTAGAATACTCGCACTCTGGAGCGTGTCGTCTGCTGAAACTGGTGGGGCAAAACTAATCATTAACGCGGCCAAAGCCAACACCATGAAACGCTTCGCGCCCATGATAGCGAATTGACATGTTACCTATCAAATAGCCGCTTGACGGGAATTCGAAGAAAATTATTTTATGATTAATTTTTACCTTAAATTTGGGCAAAATTAGAAGAAAGTTAGTTTTTGAGAATCGAATGATAAATTCTTTGAAAATCTTCAGAATTATGCTCATACGTATATTTTGATAGTACTCTTTCTCTTCCGTTTTTAGCCTTCTCTAATCTTTGTTCTGGCAAATCAAGAATTCTACAAACTGAACTAGCTAAATCATTACTATCTCCGGTTTTGAAAAGATCTCCCACTGTTTGGTCTACCATTTCTGTTAATGGTGCTTGATTTACAGTCACTACAGGGGTTCCACTTGCTAATGATTCTAGTGGAATAAGTCCTTGTCCTTCATAATATGATGGATAAACTACTAGATCTGCTGAACGGAAATGTTGTGCCAAGTCTTCAAACGGCATACTGCTACGAATAAATATAGCATGTTCAATACCCAATTTCTTTGCATTCTTCAACAATCTTTTCTTCATATGTCCTCTACCAACAATCACTAATCTAGCACCAGGATATTGATCTAGAATTTTTGGCATCGATCTAAGTAATGTCATGTATCCTTTTCTAGCAACTAATCTTCCAACTGCTAAAATCATAGGAGTTTCAGTATTTGGTTGATAGCTTAAGGCTAATTCATCACCACAGTCATACATTGTTCTAATTTTCTCATGATTCAATTGTTCTTCTTCATCATCTTGATTTGGAGGCCTAAACACCTTATGATCACAACCCCATAGAACAACATCACAATTGAAATCTCCATCGGGGTGGTACCAGTTTTTGAATTCACTAAGGGTAGATTGTGAATTGGCAACTGAAATGCTAGATTCTAATATTCCCGCTTTCTCAAATTTTGAATAATATTTAGCAGTTAGACGTATTGCAAGATCATTTGGATTTCTCCATGTAGCAGATTCATTGGCTTTGGAGGCTCTAATAACTCCTTGCTTCTCACCCAACCATGAGCCATGTAATGATGAACAAACTGGAGCAATGTTCTGTTCGATAAATCTAAACTGTTTTCTAGAAAATGATGCGAGAGGTAGATGAATATGAACAACATCAACCTTCTCTCTTCGATGAAGATTTTTCAATGCCTTCAGCGCATTTTTTGCATATGAACGAGTGAATGCCATAGGTAGTTTAATCCAAGGCACTTCAATAACCGAAACTCCAGATTGTTCGGGAGGCTTAACTTTGTGTGAACGGGTGATAATAGTCACTTTATTTCCACATGCTGCTAGATGTCCAGCTAAATGGAAAACTACTGAACCAATCCCTCCCCATCTTGGAGGGTATTCTCCAGCAATCATTGCAATGTGCATTGTACTGTCGACATGGGTTCAGCGTTTCAATGTCTCCATAATTGGAGTTGCATTATTGAATTTTTAAGCCAATGCTTTCAATACTGTTCGCTATTTCGGAAGTATATGGCCGATTTACTACCGGTGACTGTTACAGTTATTCTTCCCACTCGTAATGAAGAAGAAGCCATCATACCTACTGTCGAATCTATCCCAACCGGTTGGTGTAAAGATTTAGAAATTATGATAGTTGATGGCAATTCTACTGACAAGACTAGAGAGTTGGCCTTGAAAAAGGGAATTCGAGTACATTTAGAAGATCGTAAGGGCTATGGAAGAGCCTACAGAACCGGTTTTGATGTTGCTAAAAATGATATTATTGTAACTATGGACGCTGATTGTACTTATCCTGCTGAGTTGGTTCCTAAATTAGTCAAGAGACTTCTAGATGATGATTTAGATTTCATCACTTGTGATAGATTATCATTAGCAGAAAGTGGTTCTATGTCAGGATTACATGGTTTTGGGAACTGGGCATTATCGTTTACTGCAAGGTTGCTTTTTGGATATGGAATAAAAGATTCACAATCTGGAATGTGGGTATTCCGGAAATCAATTTTCAATAATGAAAAAATGAAACCTACTAATGACGGAATGCCATTATCTGAGGAGATAAAAATTCTTGCTAGAAAACATCTTGGCAAGAGTAAAGCAATTGAAATTTCTGTTCCTTATCGCCCACGTGTTGGTGATGCAGAAATACACACATGGGGAGATGGTTGGAAAAATTTCAAATTCCTTTTTGCTAAGAGATTCGGATTAAACAGAACAAAGACGCCATGGGGTGGTAGAAGTTCTAATCCAGATTCTACTAACAATGATTTACCTGAACAGTGAAATCATTCTAGTAATTGGTCTATATTAAACCGATCTTGTTCTTTTTCCACTTCCTGCGCTCCGTCTATTATTCCCCCTTCAACTTGAGGAATAGACTTTGACTCATTCTCTATCTTTGGTTTCTTACCAAATGCATCCCATGATTCAAGAAGTTCGATTTCATCTAACCTTCTACTTCTCTTGATGGCCAACAGCGTAATCGCAATAATGAAAATGATAACACCAATTCCACCCCCAATTAGAACTACTGAAGAATTATTTTGCTCAGCATCTACTACAGTTATTGTTCTAGAAATTTGATCTGTGTTAGCGTCATCTCCAACTCCATCCTTAGCTATTATTTTCAAACTTGGACGACCCGATTCATCCGGTCTAACTTTCACACTACCTTTCCATCTGTCGTCGTTTTCATCATATGTCAAATTGAAGTTCCATATCTGTAATTTATGAGTTAATGTAGCATATACATCTTGTGTTGTGCCATCTGGGTCTGCAAGAATAATACTAACTTCAAACAAAACCAATTCTCCTGTGGTCATCTCGTTGGTTGATAGAATCAATGACTGTTCGTCAAATTCTGGATCTGTGTTCTCAATCGTAATTCTTACTTGTTCCACATTTTGATATCCTTGGCTGTCTCTAATGATTAATTTGATGTCATAATCACCGGGGGCAAGAGAAATTGTTTCCAAACTAGAAGAAAACGTATCTGTTGGAGAGGAACTACCTACCGGTATTATCTGCCATTCCCTAAACGTAATATCATTATCAGCATCATAGGAATCTTCCTCTAGGATAATTTCTTGTCCTCCTGCAAATGATTGAAGATTATTTGGTGAAATAATATTTGCATTTGGCCTAGAAGTATCTATTATCAAAGTGATGAAACTAGAACTGGACTTACCTGTTTCATCGGTCAACTCAACTTCGATAGAATGAGTTCCTGAAGGAAGTTGTGAGATATGGGTTTGAGATGTAGAAACCATATCCAACAATGGCTCATTTAGTAGATTACTCCTAACCGTCATAGTAAAATTATCTCCATCATAATCTTTGGAATTTACTGCGTTCCAAAAGATATAATCTGAAGAATTGTAAGTTTTACCATTTATTGGTGTTGCAAGTTCAAGAACCGGTGCTGAAGTACTGACTTGTACTGTGATCGACGATTCCACAGGTTCATGAATTCCATCATCTAAAGATAGTGTCAAGTTATGTGTTCCGGCCGAAAGTCTTCCTTCGAAGTTCAACCAATCTTTGTCTTGAGGCGTTAGACGCCCATCTAAATCACTTGTCCAAGAAACAATAAGGTACTCAGAACCAAAGTATGGTTCTTTACTTGAGCAATGCCAATATCCAGTGGTAGGAAATGTCGAACATTCTGCATCATAATCGCCTGAACCATTGGCTGAGAATTGAATCAACTCTGAAGAATCATATGTTTGAGATTCTACCGGATATGAAATAATTGACTTGGGATAAGAATTCTCGACATTTAATTGAATAGTAGTCACTTCTGTTAGGTTGATATGTTCCGGTCTATTATCAGTAACACGCATTTCGATATTGTGAAAACCTCTAGATAAGTGACCCATCCAAACTTTTCCAGACTCTTGATCAGACCATTGTAAAACTCCATCTAGACTAGACCAATATTCAATCTCAAGAGGATCTCCCTCAGGGTCAATTGTTGCAGTACCATCTAAGATAACAATACTTTCACTAAAATTAGATTCTCTAGAAACTGTGAATTGAGGACTGGGTATTTCATTGTATAATTCTACATCAAACTCCCACTCAACCGGGGAATTTACGCCGTCATCAAGCCAAATAGATAATGAAAAGTAATCAGATGAAGGAATAGGATTTCCTGGGCTTGAGGTTAATGGGAACGTGTAGTTGAAAACATTAGGACAACTTTGAGAAGTATCTTGTGGATATTGAAGACCATATGACGTCGTAAACCAACAATAAAGAGTATCTCCTTCAGGGTCAAATGAGCCGTTTAGATTAATTTCTAATGTACCTGTTCTAGGAATATTAAGGATATTCCATTGATCCAAACCCGGTTCAAATGAAACAACAAGAATCGGCTTTTGATTGACCAGTTCGATTACTCTACTTTGTTGTACACAATGTCCAGCATCATCGCATACTTTAGCTGTTATAGTGTGAACCCCATCGCTCAAGATTTGCGTAGTACCAATCTCATTAACAGTGAAATTAGACTCAGTGCCAATCACCCCATCAATTGAAGATGTCCACTCCCAAACCAATGGGTCATCATCTAAATCCCAAGAACTACTTGCATTGAATTCTACAACCGAAGCGCTAGGGAAAATTTCCAAATCAGCCGGGGTATCCCAATTCAAAAATGGAGGTTGATTACCTAGGGGGAGTAAGCAGTAAATTATACGATTTTGATCCAATGTAACAGAACTGCTGTTTGAAATCCCATCATAATTACAAGTAATTGAGGCGGTTGTTTCTGAAGATGAGCCAGATTGAGTCCAACGCTGGCCAATAAAATTTGGAAATGATATGAACCCTAAATCATTTGTTGGTTCTTGGACTGGTGATTCATATTGATTGAACGACACATCAACAATTGATTGAGGAACACCATTTGAATTATTATTTACAACCCAGACATCAATATCCCATGCTAAATCAATTTTTGCGGATGGCGCAATAATGGCGTTTGGAAGGTCTATTTGACTAGACTGATGTAAGCGTAATGAAGAAAGTGAATCTAAGTTCAGAACTGTTGAAGAGGTCAAATCAACTAAACCTGACCAATTAACATCGCTATTCTGGAATATCAGTGAACCTGTACACTCAGGGGTAATCGAGTTATCATTTCCGGATAATTCCGCATGGTCACTAAGAATCAAACATGATGAACCCGAAAGTTGAACCCTACTCATACTTGAATTAAAATTGCCATTATTATCTGCGTTCCAATGTATACCTGAATGATTGCCATCCATCACCAATAAGTCGATATTTGCGGCTGCTTTACTAATATCGACAGCAGGACCTAAATCAACACCCACTCTTTCGGTATTAATCATGATGTCATGAAGATTGATACGACCTCCCTGTTGGGCTAAAATTAAACCACTATTGTCAATTGAAAGAGGCACGTGTGAAGGATTGTTATCTTCTAATTGAATATGATTTAGCCAAAGGTCAACTGAATCTTTAACTAAAATACCAGAACCTGTCGATGATTTAACAGTACAGGAATTACAAGTGATATCGCCGGAATTTGATTCCAAATCATTTGATTTTTCAAAAAATAGTCCTGCTTTTTCGCTATCAATTGACCCTAAAACTCCATTTCCAAGTGCAGTAACATTGGACATGGAAACATATCGGGAATCAAAAATATGTGCGCCAGAATACCCATTATCACTAAAATGTAAATCATCAATAATCAAAGTTGACGAGTCGACGAATAATCCCTGTTTTGAATTATTATGTAAAAACCAATCATTTCCTCTCATCGAACCGCCCGAAGATGAATGTATGGCTGGACCTACTGAACCTGAAATTTCTAAGCCTTCAAAATTTGGAGCAAAAAATGACGAACTAATTGCAATACCCGCTTCATGCGCTCCTTGGCCAGGGTCGCCTGAATTTTTCACCTCTAAATTCCTAAATGTGGTGGAAGAATCAACTAGATACAATCTAACTCCAACTGTTGTTGAATCTTCAACAGATGTATTTTCAAACCATGCTCCTGTTGCATTTACTTCAATTGCAGCATATCCAATATTTGCAGTTTTTGCGCCATTTCCTCCTGTTCCACGAACAATTGTATTTGTGAAATCTGCAGTTTCATAATTGGTATAATTGGTATGATTTGCCTTATCCAAATAGATTCCTCTGTACATAGAATTCGAGACTGTGCAATCTCTAACTACTGCCCTTGTAAATGAACCATCATCAATATGTCGAATCAAAATTCCATAATCAGATTTATCAACACTCAGATTAGTAATAAGTGGTTGACTATCTTCAACCCACACTCCCGCTGACAATGCATTTCCCCCTTCTGAGGTCACATTATCTATTACTACATCTCTAAATATGCCTCCTGAGGAGCCCCATAAATTCAATCCACGAAGTCTCAAATCAGTCATGTAAGCTCCTTCTAAAATAGGTGTAGATCCTGCGCCAACTGAGAACCCTAACCCATAACGCCAATCCGAATAACTAACCTCTCGCCCTGCTTGGTCTATGTATAAATCATGTATTACTGGCGCTGAATTTGAAAATAAATCGATTCCAACCCGAGAAGGATTTACGATTGTGATATTATTTATCCTAGGATTGGAACCATATATTGTAATTCCATAAACAGAACCTTCAATGGTGAGGTTGTCAATAATTGAACCTCTACTATTTGAACTAGAATTGAATTGTAATCCGTTGTGTAAACCTGTTGATAATTGCGAAAAAATAACTGGGCAATTAGTTGTCCCCTGTGCAGTAATTCTACCTTCAACGTAAATTCTAATATTTGGAGACAACTTTACAACAGTACATGGAGAGATTACTAATTCGTCTGTCACGTTGATAGTGAATGATGATGCTAATTCAACTACTCCACTCCAGGTAATTTGTGAGCGACCAACAACATTAGATGTATTTTCAAAATTAAATTCTTGATTTTCGTTATTTTCTATGATTGTGGTAAAAGGCAGCGATAATAGCATGAAAAGTACGACAAAAATTAACATTTGCGAGTACTTCCCAGTCTGCATAAACATAGTTAAACTGGTAATACACTTCAAAGGTTCGTATAGTTGAACAATTTTCCAAATCGTTTTTTGACTCAGTAAGTGATAATAATCGAGTCCATGTGGACAAGTTATGCCCGAAGCATTTGTGCTTTTCAAGACCCTCCCTTCTCAAGAAAGGAATGTTTATCTTGCACTCACCAATCATAAATCAGTATCTGAAGTTCATGCACTATATGGTGAATATGACTTAATTGTTAGAATAAGTGCTAAAGATTCCGCAACACTCTCCGGAATGTTGATGACCGAATTTAGACAAATAGAGGGAATTAAGGACACTCAAACCTTGATTGCAGTGGATTACTGAGGTGAAATTATGGCTATTGGATTTGTGTTAATAACAACTAAACCTGGACAAGAAAAACTAGTTAGAGAAAACCTTGAAAAAATTGAATATGTTACTTCTGGATGGATGCTATTTGGTGAATATGACTTGATTGCAAGAGTACAGGCTGATGATGAGTTTCAATTAACTAGATGTATTGTTGAAGAAATTCGCCCTATGGAAGGTATTGCCGATACTAAAACATTAATTGGTGCAGAACTTTAAACAAATGAATGTAATCTGCTCTCTAGAATTTTTGCAGCCCTAGTGCAACCTGCTGTCTTGTGAACAGATATTGATTCTCTAAGGCAGGTGAGTTTCTCTGATGGTGAAAAATAAGATTTACATAACCACCATCTAGCAACATATCGATAGTATGTATTAGACTTGATATCATCTTCTGGTTTTCGAAGTAATTTGAATTGTTCATTTGCTAGTTTTATGTCAACAGGAATTAGTGCTTCAACCAAATTTAATCTAATCGAATCTGAATAGATTAGATTGGTCTGTGAAGAAACCGCATTATCAATAAATTCAATGGTTTCTTCGATTGAAATCTCATTGTTTTTTAATCGAAAAATTTGTTGTTTCGAACGTAAAATAAGCATTAAAGATTCAGCCTCTAATCCAAGCTCTCCGACTGACAAGGAAAACTTTTCAGCGGCATTGATGTCACTTTCAAGGAGTGCTAAAGAATGCTTAATCACTGTAATTGCGATTAATGCAGCTGATTTTACCTCTTTATTCAATTTACTAATATCGATTTTGGAAAGATATTTTCTAACATCGGCAATTAGTTCTTCATCAATGTTCTGATCAAAAATTCTATCATCAATTCTTCTAGATGCTGCTGAGATTGCCATTTTATTCACAGTATGTGGGTCTTTATGATTCAAATTTTGTGAAAATATTCTTTCTGCATCTTCGGTTCTACCTTCAAGATATGCCAACTGTAGGTTTAACTCAGATTTTCTTTCTTCCTCAATTTTTCCTATATGGTGTTTTAATATTGATAATTCGCATCTATGAGCAGCAACTTTAGCAGCAAAATAGTGTAGATCACTACTTTCTGGCCTTAGTTCTAGGGCCTGTTCGATTAATACTGCGAGGAAATTGGATTTATTTGTTGAAATACTGATTAACTGTTCTTCAATTAACTCAACCATATTTACGTTACCGCTAGAGATTTGATGAAAAAGTAAAATCATATCTTCTTGTACACTTCTAGATATATTATGCCAGTGTTCGGATAGTTTCTGATGCAATTGCTTTTGTTGATTTAGATCCAAAAATGAACGTCTAACATTTCTAATCAAATGTTGAACTTCAACATTCAAGTTATCTGAACTCCACTTCAGAAGAGCCTGTTCATCAAAAATTCCAATAGAATCAGAAACTAATGAATTTTCAGACATTATTGGAATTGGTTCCATAGAAAGTAGATTTAGCGAATCTTTTTCTTGCTTTCCTAAATTCGATAAAACTGTATCTTCAACATATCTTTGGACATTTACAGACTGTTCAGGTAAATCAAATTCAGGCTGATATAATTGGAGAGCAAGAGGGTGCCCTCCGAGTCTTTTAGAAATTAACACCCTCTCTTCGATAGTTTGATCTTCACCTAATAATTGCGCACCGAACTGATCTTCAAGAGGTGAAATCTGAATTTTTTCTAATGATGAGAAGTTATTCATGGGCTCCCTGCCAATAAAGACTAGTTTCGTTTTGGATTTTTGATTAATTTTTTCAGATAAATCCTCGAACGGTTTAATGTGTCTTTTTGAAATCAAATGCATATCATCAATTATCAAAATTTCATTATCAGTTTTTTGACAGATTAAATCTTGTAAGGCATCAATATTCTTAGGCAATGGATCATGTAATTGCCATTGCTTGCAAACATCGAATAAATCACTAAATTCATTCGCATTAGCCCAACGAATTGTTCTACCTTGCTGGTTAAATTTTGTAGCCAATTCACAAACTACTGTGGTCTTACCAATTCCAGGCAACCCACAAATTACCAAAGAGTTAATTTCTATCTTTGAAATCAATGAGTTAATCAACTCATCTCTACCGATAATTTCTCCAATCGAAGGTATATTGCCAATTATAATCCCGCGCGATTTTTTCTTCTCCGGAATCACGCTATTATTAGAGATAAATTCTCTACCCTTGTTAGTTATATGGAAGACTTGTCTTTTTCTAGAACCTCCTCCAACAACATGAGCTTGCCTTTTGAAAACCATCTCAGATTGCTGTAATTTTTTTAACGGTAAATTTAGTGCTGAACGTACCACTCCTAGTCCATCTGCTATACCAGGTAAAGATATTTCTCTAGTCACATCCCATGATTTTTCTAAATCAGATGAGTACTTGCTTAGCCACGTTAGAATTCTTTTCTGCGATGAAGAAATCATGGCTAACACCTATGGGAAGAACCTCGCCCTTTCAAATAATACTAAGTTTTGTTTATTGAATAATCAATAGTTGTCCTTTTGTGTATCGCCGATAACGCAAGGATATGCCGGTGGTTTATGACGCAAAGTCATTTCCAAAAAAAGCCGGAGTATATCTATTCAAGACAGAAAAAGGTAGAGTTTTGTATGTTGGCAAAGCAACTCGAATTAATGAAAGAGTTAGGTCTTATTTTTCATCGAATCCGGATCGAAAAATGATCACAGAATTAGTCGCTAAATCTGATGAAATTGAATATATTATTACCACATCGCCCAAAGAAGCATTAATTCTTGAAAGGCAATTAATTAAAGAACATAAACCTAGATTTAATTCAAGATTAAAAGATGATAAATCATATCCTTACATTATACTGACAGATGAAGAATATCCAAGAATAATGTATACAAGACACCCACCTAAAAGCATAGAAAAATGGGGGCCATTTCCAAATGCTAATGCTGCCAAACAAGTTATGCAATTACTGAGAAAACAATTCGGAATTAGAGATAAAGATTGTAAGGGCAAGGACGGATGCTTAGCGATGCATATAGGCCTCTGTAGAGGCCCTTGTTTAGATCCTGAAGGATATGATACAATTGTAAATATTGTAACTGAAGTTTTGAATGGAAAAGCTGGAAAATTAATTGATGATTTAACAAAAAAAATGGATCAATTTTCGTCAGATTTGGAATATGAAAAAGCTGCTAAACAGCGAGATTTAATCCGAGCCGTTAGAATTACTACTAGTCAACATGTTGTTTCAAGCAAAGTTTACCGCGATTGTGATGCAATCGGTATTGCGTCGAAGGGTGATTTGGCAGCAATAGTAGTTCTTCATGCTGATGAAGGAGTTGTAAAGGGTCAAGAAGCCTGGCCAATAATTCACCGAGGAGATATCGGCGAGACTGTTTCAATGTTCATTTCCTCTCACTACCAAAATCGATGCCCTCCCAGACTATTACTAACTCCTACACCTCTCTTTGATGGTTCAAAGGAATGGCTTAATGGCCGTAGACAATCCCTAGTTGAGGTAAGGACTCCGTCACGAGGAGATTTCGTCACGTTACTGAATTTGGCAAATCAGAACGCTGAGGCTCAACTTTCAAAATTCATCGATAAGGCAAGTGGCTCACTTGAACAAAGAGCAGCGAATGATGGAGCGGAAGTTCTAGGTATGGAGAAATTGAATCATATTGTGTGCTTTGATATGGCACAATTGATTGGAGAGAACAGAGTTGGTGCAAGTGTTTCTTTCCGAAATGGTAGGCCAGAGAAGAAAGAATATCGTAAATATACGGTAAAGGGAGAAGCAGTTGATGACTTGAGAATGATGAGCGAGGTTGTAGAACGATGGCTGAAACGTCAAGATGAGTGGCCTGATTTACTTCTTTTAGATGGAGGAGAAACTCACCTAAATACAATTTACAAGGTTTTGAAGGAAAATAATCTGGAACAAGAAATTAATCTTGCAGCTATTGCCAAAAGGGAGGAGACCTTATTTAGATTAGAAAAAGAACCAATAATTCTAGACCGAAAAGGCAGAGTTCTAGTTCACGCTAGAGATGAAGCACATAGGTTTGTTAATACGTTTCATAGAAAACAGAGGAATCGAAGTAAAATCAATGATCCGCTGCAAGATGTATTAGGATTGGGTGCTAAAAAAATGCAAACTTTATTGCGACACTTTGGAGGTAGAAAAGGCGTGGAACACGCTAGTATCAAAGATTTACAAACTGTTCCGGGCATAGGTAATTCTTTGGCTGAAAGAATTTTTAAAGCAATAAATCCTTGATATTATATTAGTCATTTGAAAAATCCTTGAACTGTTCTAAATCGCCATGCATTCCGCTACTATGGAATCCTTGTAAGTCTGAAAATTCATTATCTCCAATCCCAACTTTACTTGCTTGAGCCGATTTAGCTTGTCTTCTTTGCTTCTTCTTTCTTCGCTTACGAATTCTTCTTCTAATCATCAAGAAAATCAATAATACGACAAATGTGGGATAAACCCAAAACTGGGTAATCAAATAGACCCAGGATACTTCAATTCTAAAGGTAATAGTATCCTCAAATTCACCATTAGGAACAGTATAGGTGATTTTCTGTCTTCCATCCACTTCCTTCAATTCTAAATTACCTGAAGTCGAAGTCGCATCTACGAGAGTAATTCCTCTAGGCAGTGTAATTGACATTGGACCACTAATCTTGGCTTCAAATTCTTCGTTTACTGAAGTATTTCCAGAAAAGGTATAACTCAACTCCCCTTGTTCAGGTTCAGGATAAGTTAGTCCTTGACCAGAAACTAAACTACTGGAAAGACTGCTACCCATTGCTTCTGCTACATTGACCATTGGGCTGAGGAAATAACTTCTCATAGCATTCGCCAAAAATGATACTTCAAGACTGTCCATTTCTCCATTAATCATTTCACCAATATTTCCATCAATATCTAGTTTAAATTCAACTTCTGGAATCTTTACACTTAGAGTGATTGGCTGGTCATCTCCGATAGTTAAATCTGGAGAGCCCAAACCATCAACTGAGGTCTTTATCTTGAATCCATTTAAGTCAACTCTAGTAAATGGAGAATTTTCTTGTTCTGGTATTTTTTCTCCTGTTTGCTGAATCAAATCTGTCAAAATATCACCTATATCTTTTGAGAAATCGGTAAGTCCTTGTTCAGTGAAACTAAAGGATAATTCTTCATCACAAACTTCCAAGTCTTGGTCGTCATTGCATATACTATCTGGCCCTTCTATCTTATAGGGTTCCGTCATTCTACTGGCGATATCTAGCCCTAACCTGATTAAGTCTGAAGGAAGTGCCTCCATATGGACTTGAGTGGAACCTGATTGATTTAATCTGTCAAGTGGAACTGTAATTCTATGAATTGATACTTCTGCATCCAAAGCAAAGTCTAGAGATACTGATTGACTCCACTCATTTATTCTTAATGCTGAAACATCGAAATCAATCGAACTTGTAATACAGGTTCGCTCCAAAGTTGTACAGACTACTTGGCCATCTGAATTCTTGATTTCATTTCTCCAATCATAAGGATCTGTACCTGCAAAGGAAATTTCTGAATTAGAATTATTGTCTAAACTATGCGTTAGAATAATACTATTTTGTCCATCCATCGTTCGAACCCATCCAGGTAGTACAATTTCTAGAGTTAATTCTGAAGGAGGCAAATTTGGCGGTATTATGCCTGCTAAATATTCTGAAGATAATGCGGTTTCAATTGAAAGCCCACTGTTTAATACACTTCTAAAGTCATTTTCAGTGATTACATCAAGGAACTTAGCGATGTTCTCATCTCCGTTATTTTCCTTTAGGATGTCAATTAATCGCATTGAAAATGGTTGACTAGTAGTCCTTAGGAAAACTGGATATTCCTCAGTCATAGCGGATGGACCCTCTAAGCAATAATGTATAACAAAACCAGGATCTACAGTTTCAGAGCATCCAGTTGAATGTGAGTAGTTTAGACCTCCTGGAGCCCCTAATCCATCAGATAAAGCGTCAGATACCCAATACATCTCATTCATCTGAATCTGTTCAATTCCTGCAACTGTCGATGAAATACCATCGGCGATAGATTCAATCGGGAATTGTGAAGTAAATTCTGTTAAGTCTACTAGACCATTGTGATATGCGAGTCTTATTCCATCGGAAGTAACAACTGGAAGAGTTGCTTTTTCAGTTACACTTAGCAAAGAAATATTCCACTCATTCAAGATTGANTCATCTAAATAAGCCATCTCAACTATAAAATCTAAAGTTGCAGCAGATTCATCGGTTAAATCTAACTTAATATTCAAATCAAGCGCCTTACTAGAATTATCAATACTAACTGTATTTGTTGAAGTCCTATTTTGATTTACTATTGTGACAGAAATTGGGGTTATCTCGTCATCACTTCCAACAGCATCTCTGTGGTCTATTCCCCATTCACCAGCAAAATAAGATGGTGGGCCAAAACGTAAAGATAAATCTCCTATGTCGTCAGGGGCTACGGATTTAATATTAGCATAATCTGGAGGAGAGAATGAATAATTGCTTTGATGTCCTGGCAAAGTTACCAATGAAAAATCAGTAGTTATTTCAGCACCCATTACAAGTAGTCCTTGATAGGTCCTTTCCAAGTCAAAACTAGAACTAGAATTGAGATTAAATGCACTTTCTGTTAGAGTTATATCTAATGAAGAGGCAATACAAATCGGTGGATGAAAAGCATTGTTGACGATTTGGCCTTCTGAGGAATAAACTGAGTCATCATCCGGACTTGATGAACAAGGAATTGTTTGTCCATTATTGACGACTGAAGGGACATAATCTGTCGATAAAATGGTTGTATCTCCAAATCCAGATTCTAGAGAAGTCTCCAAAGCATTACTAACTTCTGAAATCAGTTTATTGCTTACATTTGTCCCCATGCCAGGTAATTGATCATCAAAATAATTTCTAATTAGGTCAGCAGGTGCGCCGTCAGTCGAGTCAAGTCCATCTACGGCAAGTGCTGATTCTATCGCCGCAATATTAAGACCTAAAGCAGATCTATTGAATTCGTGAATTGCCCATGTCAAATCAAGGCGGATTTTTGAGGTATCTAGTAATTTAAAATCATATGTCCCGTTAACCCAATCTTGCTGGTTAGGAGTCTCATCATGCGCTGAGTTATAGTCATCACAAGCNCCGCCTGANTCGGAACAACTTGTCATTCCACTGGCACTCGCAAGTGGTGCGAAAATCTGTAACAAGAGTACAGATTGTATAATTAGAATCATCATTTTCGAACTTTTTTGACTTGTGACTTTGTCCACCGTCATGGCTATCCTACGAGAGAGACATTCAAAGCAATTACCCTCGTGAGCGTTGTATGAGCGATGTTGATTTCACTATTGGTAAAACAATGGTGATTTTAGCACCATTACAAAAATCAGACAAAATAAAATCGATATTAATTGAAAAAAAAGTATTCCAAAATAAGTTTAGACCACAGAGATTTTCTGATAAATTAGCATTACCGATTAAAGATGATTATGGCACTATTTTTGAAGAATTATGTCAATTATTTCCCGACTTTTCAAACGAGTTGGAACTACTTGAAAAAAATCTAGAAAAAAATAAACTCGGTTTGTCTCCGGCAGAATTAGTAAAAGAAGAAATAAAATTATGGCTGCAAGAAAATAATATCAATTCGAATAATTTACTAGAAAAAACCCCTAAAAAATGGGAACTGTTAGGCAATCTTGTTTTACTGCCATCTTCATCATTTATGGATNATGAATGGCAAACAATACTAAAAAAATGTGATGAAAAACAAATTGAACGTTTATGGAAACTAATTTGTAAATCCCTAAAAGTTGAAAAACTGGGCCGACAACAACNGATTTCAAATGATATTGTTAGATCTTCACAAGCAGAATTATTGCTTGGNAGTGATGGATGGGTCGAATTGATTGACCATGGCGTTCACTTCGGCTTTGATGCGACAAAAGTGATGTATTCATCAGGAAACATAACTGAAAGACATCGTATAGGAAATATCGACATGGATGGAGAAGTAATTGTTGATGCCTTTGCTGGAATTGGATACTATTCGTTGCCGATGCTAGTTAGAAGTAAAGCTAAACATGTACATGCTTGTGAAATTAATCCTAATTCAATTAAAGCACTAAATTGGGGGGCGGAAAAGAATTGTGTTGCGGATAGAATAACCATTCATGAAGGGGACAATAAACTAAGCCTTCCCAAACTTCAAGGTATTGCTGATAGGTGTCATTTGGGACTTTTACCTTCTTCTGAGAATGTCTGGTTTGAAGCACTAAACTGCCTCAAAAAAGATGGTGGTTGGCTCCATATTCACATGAATGTTCCTGAAGAAAAAATTGAATCTTGGACTCAAGAAACCATTACTAGGTTAGAAAAAATGTCAAATCGAATAAATGAAAATTGGAGAGTAACAACATCAAATCTAGAGAAAGTAAAATGGTATGCACCATATATCAGACATGTTGTTCTAGATGTTGAATTAAAATGATTTCAACCAAAAGAACCGGGTGGCGGAGGACCTGAGGGTTTAGAATTAGAAAATTCTTCATCCATTTTANTTAGCATTGTNTCGTCGTCATATAACTGCNATTTCTGANTTTCAACTATNTNTGATCTCTTTTTGATAGCAAAAATTACAATTGAAATAATTCCAATAAAGAAAATTATTCTCATCAATAAATCGAACCATGAGTCCATGTTTTCATTATCTGGAAATGTATCATAATAGTTGGCTATTCCNTCACCATCATCATCATACTTCGCTTTNGAATCATTAGGGAATAAATCNGAATTATCTCCTAAACCATCTCCATCTGTATCATTCCATTCTGAACGATCATCNGGGAAAGCATCTAAATTATCTCCAATTCCATCTACATCTCTGTCATAACATTCTGTNGGATCAAANGGCCATACATCGATATTATCACCGCACCCATCTCGGTCTGANTCTAACCATTCTGTAGGGTCATTAGGGAATACATCGGAGTTATCNCCNACAGTATCTCCATCTGTATCATTCCATTCAGAAGGATCACTAGGGAAAAAATCTCGATTATCTCCATANGTATCATTATCTAAATCGGCCCAATCTGAAGAATCCAATGGGAATAAATCCGTATTGTCACCAACTCCNTCGCCATCATAATCAGCCCAATCATCAGGGTTGCTCGGGAATAGGTCGGTTTCATCAGAATATCCATCACCATCACGATCTGGACATCCTAAAGGAGAATATGAATATCCTAGTAC